>CAZNLP010000173.1:0-4103 GCA_964574015.1 uncultured Clostridia bacterium
ATCCAGCCTTAGATATAGTTGTTAAAAAATCAAAGGAAGTACAGAGACTTTTATATAGATTAACTGAATATGAGAATGCTATAGTAAGAATAGCTGAAGAAATAAAGAAAACTACTAAAAGAGCCAATGCTTTAGATAAGATAAAAATTCCTAGCTTTCAAGAAGCAACTAAAGAAATTGAAGAATCATTAGAAGAAAAAGATAGACAGGAGTTTTATCGTCTTAAAATGTTAAAGAAAAAACTGAAAAGGTGATAGTATGAGTTATCCTAATATCAAAGAAATCAAAAGCTTAATTTGTGAAATTGGAAAAAGAATGTACGACAAAGGTTTTGTTGCAGCTAATGATGGAAATATTTCAGTTAAAGTCGGAGATAATAAAATCCTAACTACTCCTACGGGAGTATCAAAGGGATTTATGAATGAAGATATGATAAGCGAAGTTGATTTAAAAGGTAAATGGAATGGAGTGGGCATGAAGCCTACTTCAGAAATTAAAATGCATATAAAAGTTTATGAGGAAAATGAGAATGTAGGATCGGTTGTACATGCACATCCGCCGATTGCTACATCTTTTTCAATTGCGGGAGTAGAACTAACAAAGCCAATTTTAATAGAAAATGTAATACTTCTTGGACCGATTCATATAGCACCCTATGCAAGACCGGGAACAGATGAAGTGCCTGAATCAATTAAACCTTACTGCAAAAAGTATAAGGGAGTATTATTAGCAAATCATGGAGCTTTAACATGGGGGAAGGATATAAAAGAAGCATTTTATAGACTTGAATCTATGGAACATTATGCTAAAATACTTATGTATACTACTAAAATACTCAATAGTGATAATCAGCTAACAGAAGAACAAGTAGAGGAACTTACTGGAAACAGAGGGGAGAATTAATGAAGTTAAAAGGTATTAGTGCAAGTAAAGGAATTGCTATAGGTCCTGTTTTTAAGTTTATTAAAGAAAAAATCATCATAGATAACAAGACAATAGATGATACTGAAACTGAAATAGAAAAATTCGAAAATGCAGTTGATCAAAGCATTATTGAAATTAAAAAAATACGAGATAAAACAACTGAGACCATCGATAAAAATCACGGTGCTATTTTCGATGCCCATATAGAGATTTTAAAAGACCCTGAACTTCACAGAGAAACAAAAAATTTAATAATAAATGAAAAATTAAACGGAGCAAAAGCTTTTAAATTAACGGTAGATAACTTTGTTGAAATATTTAATAATATGGAAGTAGAATACTTGAAAGAAAGAGCAAATGATATAATAGATGTTTCTAACAGAGTTTTATATCATATGTTAGATTTAAACCTAAAAGATTTAAGTGAAATAGAAAAAGAATCTATAGTAGTCTCTGAGGATATAACGCCTTCGGATACAGCTTCTCTTGATAAGGATTACGTGATGGGCTTTGCTACAAAAACAGGTGGAAATACAAGCCACAGTGCTATAATGGCCAGGACTTTAGAAATACCAGCTGTAGTTGGTGTAAATGATATACTTAAATTATGTAAAGATGGAGACCTAATTATATTAGACGGCATAAATGGAGAAGTAATTATAAATCCAACAGATGAAGAAATAGAATTTTATGAAAAGAAAAATAAAGAATATAAAGAAAAACTTGAGAATTTAGAAAAATATAAGGATAAAAAATCTACAACAATAGATGGAAGAACTGTAGAAATTGGCGGAAATATAAGTTGCCCTGAAGATGTTGAAACTGTTATAAAAAATGGTGGAGAAGGTATTGGTCTTTATAGAACGGAATTTTTATTTATGGGTAAAAAATACTGTCCTACAGAAGAAGAACAGTTCAATTCATATAAAAAAGTATTAAAGCTGATGAAAGATAAACCTGTTATAATAAGGACCCTTGATATAGGTGGAGATAAAAATGTAGATTATATGGATATCAGTAAGGAACTTAATCCTTTTCTTGGACACAGAGCGATTAGACTTTGCCTGGAAAACCAGGACATATTTAAGGAACAAATAAGAGCTCTCTTAAGAGCAAGTATATACGGGAATTTAAAGATTATGTTTCCAATGATTGCAACTATTGAAGAATTTAGAGAAGCGAAATCGATGGTTTTAAAAGAAAAACAAAAACTCCTAAAAAAAGGACATGAAATTGGACATATAGATATTGGTATAATGGTCGAAGTACCTTCAGCAGCTATTTTAGCCGATCAATTTGCTAAGGAAGTAGATTTTTTCTCTATAGGGACTAATGATTTGATTCAGTATACCTTTGCTGCAGATAGAATGAACGAAAGGGTGTCTTATTTACATCAACCATATCACCCATCTTTACTGAGACTAATAAAGATGGTAATAGATGCATCTCACAAAGAAGGAAAGTGGACTGGCATGTGTGGAGAGATTGCTGGAAATGAAAAAGCTCTACCTTTAATACTGGGATTAGGTTTAGATGAATTTAGTATGAACTCTTCAAGTATACTTAAGATAAGAAGATTAATATGTAATATTGATTACAGTGAAGTAAAGAAAATAGCAGAAAAAGCTTTAAATATGAGGAGTAGTGAAGAAGTAGAGCAGCTTTTGGGAAGGGAAATAAATAAAATGTAGGTATAAAGAAAACGATGAAGATAGAGCCATTGTTTAGCTTTTATCTTTATTTTTTTCATATAATAAAGGTTGGATAGTTACTGTATATAAGAATAATAGAATTGGAAAAAAGCTCCACTTAAAATAGGATATTGTCGAAACTCCGGTTAAAGCTGTGACCAAAAGTCCATTTACATTCCAAGGAATAATTCCTACTATACCTATACCTGCATTACCAATGGTGGAGGCAAGTAGAGTTTTATCAATGTTTTTTTCTTCATATAAATCTTTAAAGTTATCTCCGGTAACGATTGAAGTAAGGGTTTGATTACAAGTTATAGTAGTTAATACAGCAGAGGTTAAAGCGGTATTGACTATTATCTTTTTGAAGTTGGTACTTTTATTTAAGATTGGATTTATTAAAGGCTTTATCAATCCGGAGGACTTCATGACAGCATTTAATAATGCAGAACTTAAAATTACAAGTAATACAGAAATCATATTAACAAAACCATTAGTATTTAATAGAAATTCATAGTCTTCATAGGGAGATACATATCCATATAAAAGCAGCTCGATGGTAGTAGATCCTTCTGTAAAAAAAGAAATTATTAAAGCAATTGCTACAGCTGAACCTATAGCCTTAATAACCGAAACTTTAAAAATTATCATTAAAAGAAGTAGAATTATAGGAGAAAGCATCCATAAATTCAGATTAAATACATCTTTAATCTCCAGTAATATATCGCTATCAACAGTAGGAACGGGAGAAATAATGTAAAATAAAACAGCAGAAACTATAAAAGGGAATATACTGTCTTTTAGCATACGGGGAACAGTTTTTAAAATATCTGTCTCTGATACATATGCTGTAAGCAGTGCTGATGTAGAAAGATAAGAAGTTCTATCTCCAAAATAAGCCCCAGAGACTAAAGCCCCTACAACTGCAGGCAAAGAAATAGATGATAAGAGGGCAGTGCTTATGAAAAGAGGGCTGATAATAGATAATGTTCCAACAGCGGTTCCTAAAAGCATAGACAATACAAGGGAAGAAATAAAAGCTGAAAAAGTTAGTGGAAAATTTTCAAGCATGGGAGTAAAAGTGTATATTAAAGTATGAAGTCCTTGAGACTTACCAAGGAGAGGTATATAGATACCGATAAGGCCTAATAGTATAAAAATGTTTCTTACACTTTTATAGGAATTTTGTATTTCGTTAAAAAGATTAGTACAGGGAATTTTATTTATATATATATAAAATAAACCTGGAATGGTACTAACCAGTATTGCTGTAAAAATATGAAGACTGTAGATAATTGTAATAGTAATAGAAAAAATCAAAAATACAACTGTTGAAATTGAAAAAACAAATTTTTTATTTTTCATGTTGACCTCCAAGTATAGATTTAATATAACAAAAATAAGTTTTAAAATCAATTCGTTTAAAATATTAGACTTGACTTTATTTTATCAAAGAACTATAATTGTATATATACCCATATGCACATA
>CAZNLP010000174.1:0-4098 GCA_964574015.1 uncultured Clostridia bacterium
TATTATCGCAAAATAGGGTGGTACCGCGAAAGACCTTTCGTCCCTATATATATCAGTAGATGTATATAGAGATGAAAGGTTTTTTTATATTTAAAAGCAGTAAAAATAATAAGGAGGATTATAAGATGTGTAAGAAAGTGAGTTTTAAGGTATCTAATGGAATGGATTCGACAGTTAGAGTATTGACTACTTTAAGAAGAAAGAATTTTTCTGTTAAAGAGTTTTCTATGGAAGAAATGGGTCACAACAGTGCGAGGTTAGTACTTACAGTAGACGATGATCATCCGGTAGCAAATTTTAATAGAGCTGTTCTCCAAATGAAAAAACTAGTAGATGTTTACGATGTAGAAGAATTATAAAAAAAGATTGACCAAAGGATAATAAAACAATATAATGTATACAAAATACAAAACATAGTAATTTCAATACAATTTTAGGAGGAAATTTAAAATGGGCAAAATGTATTATGACAATGATGTGGATTTTAGTTTAATTGAAAACAAGATAGTAGCTGTTATTGGCTACGGTAGTCAGGGGCATGCACACGCTTTAAATCTTAAAGAATCAGGGGTTAATGTAGTTGTAGGTCTTTACGAAGGAAGCAAATCATGGGAAAAGGTAGAAAAAGATGGGCTGAAAGTTACTTCTGTCGATGAAGCTTCAAAAATGGCAGATGTAGTAATGATTTTAACACCTGATACAAAGCAAGGTAAATTATATAAGGAAAGTATAGAACCTTATTTAGAAGAAGGAAATGCTTTAGCCTTTGCACATGGGTTTAATATAGTTTTTAATCAAATAAAACCACCAGAGAATGTAGATGTTTTTATGGTTGCACCTAAAGGGCCGGGACATTTAGTTAGAAGAGTATATAAAGAAGGTCAAGGAGTTCCTGTTTTAATAGCTGTTGAGCAGGACTACAGCGGTAAATGTAAAGAACTTGCATTAGCTTATGCAAGAGGTATTGGAGGAACAAGAGCTGGAGCTATCCAGACTACGTTCAAAGAAGAAACAGAAACCGACTTATTTGGAGAGCAGGCAGTTTTATGTGGTGGAGTTACAGAATTGATAAAAGCTGGATTTGACACTCTTACAGAAGCTGGATACCAACCTGAAATAGCATACTTTGAATGTTTACATGAAATGAAATTAATTGTTGATCTTCTTTACGAAGGTGGACTTGAAAAAATGAGATACAGTGTAAGTGATACTGCCGAATACGGAGATTATATGGCAGGTAAGAGAATAATAAATGAAAATGTAAGAGAAGAAATGAAAAAAGTTCTATATGAAATTCAAACTGGAAAATTTGCTAAAAACTGGATACAGGAAAATCAAGCAGGAAGACCTGAATTTATGGCAACTAAGAACAAAGAACTTGAACACAATCTTACAAAGACAGGGAAAAAACTTAGAGATATGATGTCCTGGATAGAAAAGGAGTAGTGTTATGAAAAGCGACTTAGTAAAAAAGGGACTTGCTAAAGCACCTCATAGATCTTTATTTAAAGCTGCAGGACTAACAGATGAAGAAATGGAAAGACCTTTAATAGGAGTTGTAAATTCATTTAATGAAATAGTGCCGGGACATGTAGGACTAAATGACATTACAGAAGCAGTAAAAAAAGGTGTATTAATGGCAGGAGGAACACCACTGGAATTTCCAGCCATTGCAGTTTGTGATGGTATAGCTATGAATCACGAGGGAATGAAATATTCTCTAGCAAGTAGAGAACTTGTGGCTGATAGTATTGAAACTATGACCATTGCACATGGATTAGATGGATTGGTAATAATACCTAACTGTGATAAAAATGTACCCGGATGTATGATGGCGGCGGCAAGGCTCAACATTCCAACAGTTATAGTTAGTGGCGGACCTATGCTATACGGTAATTATAATAACAAAAAAGCCGATGTTTCTTCAGTATTTGAAGGAGTAGGATCAGTAACATCAGGGAACATGAATATGGATGAACTACTGGAACTTGAAAATTCAGCCTGTCCTACCTGTGGATCCTGTGCAGGTATGTTTACAGCTAATTCTATGAACTGCATGTGTGAAGCATTAGGAATATCACTACCAGGAAATGGAACGGTACCAGCGGTTTATTCTGAAAGAAAAAGATTAGCTAAAAAATCAGGAATGAGAATAATGGATCTGATTAAAAATGATATAAAAGCTAGAGATATCCTTACAGTAGAATCTTTTAAAAATGCATTAACTGTAGATATGGCCCTTGGATGTTCTACAAATACAGTACTACATCTTACGGCCGTTGCTTACGAAGCTGGAATAGAGATAGATTTAAATATGATTAATGAAATAAGCAATAACACTCCAAATTTATGTAGACTTAGTCCGGCTGGACCTTATCATATTGAAGAGTTAAATGCAGTTGGTGGAATAACCTCAGTTATGAGTGAGTTGAATAAAAAAGGACTAATAAATAATGAACTTATAACTGTAGATGGAACAGTAGGAGAAAAAATTAAAAATTCAAAAAAAGTAGACGGTAAGATAATAGCCTCTGTTGAAAAACCCTACTCTGAAACAGGAGGAATAAAAGTCTTATTTGGAAATATTGCTCCAGATGGAGCAGTGGTAAAGAAATCTGCTGTAGATAAAAAAATGTACAAGATAAAAACTAAGGCAAAGGTTTATGAATCAGAAGAAGAGGCTGTAGAAGCAATTCTTGGAAAAGAGATTGTGTCGGGAGACTGTATAGTTATTAGATATGAAGGACCTAAAGGAGGTCCAGGAATGAGAGAGATGCTTACTCCAACATCAGCACTTTCTGGAATGAAACTGGATGATAAGGTAGCCTTGATAACCGATGGTAGATTCTCAGGAGCAACAAGAGGAGCTGCAATAGGCCATATTTCACCAGAAGCCAGTCAAGGAGGACCAATAGCCTATATCAATAACGGTGACGAAATTGAAATCGATATGTTAGAAGGAAAGATCAATCTTTTAATATCTGACAAAGAATTTGAAAAAAGAAAAACAAACACGAAAATTAAAACAAAAGAATATAAAGGATATTTAGGAAAATATGCTAAAACAGTTACCTCAGCATCAACAGGAGCAATTTGCAAATAACTTAAAGAGGATAGATATCTATCCTCTTTATTATAAAAGAAATATACAGAAATGAGAGGAGAATATAATTATATGAAAATGTCAGGATCCAAAATAATATTAAAAACTCTAAGAGAAAATAATGTTGATACTTTATTCGGCTATCCTGGTGGAGCTGTCATACCTTTATATGATGCTCTTTACGACGAAATAGAGTATTTTAATCATATAAGACCAGCTCACGAACAGCACATGATACATGCTGCCGATGCTTATGCAAGAACTACGGGAAAGGTGGGTGTAGCTATAGCTACCTCAGGACCGGGAGCGACAAACACAGTTACAGGAATAGCTACAGCTTATATGGATTCTGTTCCTCTTGTTGTTATAACTGGACAAGTGCCTAATATGCTTTTAGGAAAAGATTCTTTTCAGGAAGTTGATATCACCGGTATGACTATACCTATTACTAAACACAATTATCTTGTTAGAAAAGTTGAAAATTTAGCTGAAGTAGTGGATGAAGCATTAGAAGTAGCAGCTGAAGGTAGACCGGGACCGGTACTTATTGATGTACCTAAAGATGTTTTTTTAGCAGAAACAGAATATAAAAAACCGGAGGGTAAAAGAAAACAGAAACCTGTTGAAGTACCTTCGGAAGATTTATTAGAAAGAGCGGCAGAGTTAATAAACAAATCAAAAAAACCTGTTGTATATGCAGGAGGAGGAGTAAGAATATCTCAAAATGATGAACTCCTTCAAAAATTAGTGGAGAAAAATGATATACCTACTGCAAATTCATTTATGGGATATGGAACCATACCAAGAGAACACAGATTATCACTGGGACTTGTTGGTATGCACGGGCATAAGGAAACAAACTTAGCAGTGACGGAAAGTGATTTAATTATAGCAATAGGTGCAAGATTTAGTGATAGAGTAATAGGAAAACCAGATGAATTTGCTCCGAAGGCTAAAATTATACATATTGATATAGATGGTACAGAAATAGATAA
>CAZNLP010000175.1:0-4059 GCA_964574015.1 uncultured Clostridia bacterium
TTACAGGTCAGGTAATTGCCTCTGTTGCTATATTAACTACTTTATTTACTGTGGGAGAAAACGTAGCTGTTATTATTACAATGATTCTTATTTTATCTTATATTTTTTTTGGAGGTTTTTTAGGATCAAGTATTGTTGGCAGTGTAAAAACTATTTTGCTCTACGTTACATTGCTATTTAGTGGGTTTATAGTAATCAGCAGTTTTGGAGGTTTTAATGCATATATCTCTGCTTTTCCTAGAGATCCTTGGTTTAATTTATTTAGTTCCGGTATTTTTAGTAGTTTAGCAAGAGGCTTTTCACTTGTTATTGGTGTAAGTTCTACACAAACGTACCTTCAAGCAGTTTTCTCAGGAAAAAGTCCTAGTGAATCAAGAAAAGGATCATTTATTGCTGCTATATTAATTCCACCAATAGGTTTTTTATCGACTTTAATTGGTATGTTTATGAGGCATACTCATCCAAATATAATATCAAAACAGGCTCTTCCGCTTTTTGTATTAGAATACTTAAACCCTTTTATTGGGGGTATAGTAATTGCTACTCTAATAATTTCGGTAGTAGCTACAGGTGCAGGTCTTACATTAGGTATTAGTACTATGTTTTGTAGAGACATATATAGTAAATTTTCAAAGGGTACTATTACAGGAAGAAAAGAAATATTAATTAATAGAGTTTCTGTTATTGTTATTTCTATATTAGTTTCTTTGATGGTATTTTTAAACTTAGATTCCTTAATTCTAAAATGGGCTTTTTTATCTATGACTTTAAGAGGCACTGTTATTTTTGTCCCTTTAATTTTCGCTCTAATGTTAAAAGGACACACCCCTAAGAAATTTGGCTATATTTCTATGATAGCATCTCCTTTAATAACTATACTTTTAAGTGTTTTTAATCTCATAGAATTAGATCCTTTATATGTAGGGCTAGGAGTTAGTTTTTTGATATTTATTATTGGGTATATTAAGAATTGTATATATATATAATTGATGTTGTATATTTTAATATGATATAATTAGTTCATGTAGTTTTTATAATAGGAGGAGTTAGTCTGATGATAAATGAAAAGAAGTTATTAGATGTTTTACTTAAATCTTTAAGTATTATTTCAAAAGTAACTTATGGTTATGTTGCTGTAACAGATAAGTTTGGTAATCGAATAAAAACTGTTGATTACAAAGGTAATGAATTGCCTGATTTAAAAGGCTTAAAATATTATTTAGCTGAAGAAGCTGGAAAAAAAGGCGAACCTATTTATGGTTCTTCTCAACTTGAAGAAGGAGCTGAAGCATGGTGTATACCTATTGGAAACTATATTTTGTGTGCAAGTAATTATGAAAGAAAAAAAGTAAACAAAACCTTACACGATTCATTAAGTGAAGCTCTTCCTTTAATTGCAAAAGTAGTTGGTGGTGAAGCTGTTATGTTTGATAGGCATGGTAGAAGAACTAAATCTATAAAGTCAGACGGCAAGCTAAATGAAGAATTTATTCAAAAAGTATCAGAAGATGCAAAAAGATCTATGGAAATTAAGCGACCAGTTATTGGAGCTTCAAATTATGTCTTTGGAGCCAGTGCAGTCAGAATACCCATTTCCGAGGAATTTGGAATAGGTTTTAATAATGAGGATTCTATCAAAAAAAGCCAGGAATTATTAAATGAAATCAAAAAAAATCGTACAGCTAAATATGATTTTGATGATATCATAGGAGAATCTCATCAAGTTAAAAAAACAAAAGAAATAGCCAAGTTAGCTGCAAAGTCTATGTCTAACGTTTTAATAGTAGGTGAATCAGGTACAGGGAAAGAATTATATGCACAGGCAATACATAATAATAGTGATAGAAAAAATAAGCCTTTCGTTGCAGTAAATTGTGCTTCTATCCCTTCAAATCTATTAGAAAGCAGCTTTTTTGGTTATGAGAAGGGGGCTTTTACAGGGGCTGTAAAAGAAGGGAAAAGCGGTTTTTTTGAACAAGCAAATGGAGGTTCTATTTTCTTAGATGAAATAAGTGAAATGGAATACGATCTTCAAAGTAAACTTTTAAGAGTTTTACAAGAAAGAGAGGTTAAAAGAATTGGAAGTAAGCAATCTATACCTCTGGATGTAAGAATAATCTCTGCAACAAATAAAAATCTAAGTAAAATGGTTGATTTGAAAGAATTTAGACTGGATTTATATTATCGACTAAATGTAATTGATATAAATCTTCCATCACTTAAAGCTATAAAAGAAGATATTCCAATAATAGCAGATTATTACGTAAAAAAAATGTGTCGTTCCTTTGGTAAATTTATTGAAGGAATTACTGAAGAAGCTTTAATATTATTAAAGGAATATGATTGGCCGGGAAATGTTAGAGAGCTTGTAAATGTAATTGAAAAAGCTTTTAACATAGCAACAAATACTAACTTTATAGGAGTAGAGCACTTGCCTGAAAGATTTAAAAACAAGAACAATGATTGTAGTTTTAACGGTAAATCCCTTGATGAAATGACTAAAAATTACGAGAAGAAAATCATTATTGAAACTTTGAAATTATGTAATCAGTCAAAAGTTGATACCGCAAAAAAATTAGGTATAAGTACAACTACTTTATGGAGAAAATTAAACAATTAACAATATTTAATTAATTTACAGTTATTTTTATTCAGTTTGCAGTTTATATAAACTATATATTATTTTTTCTTATAAAAAATCTACTTTGTTACGTAATTGTTACAAATTATCATAGATAAACGTTTTTATTTTAAGTTATTAGTGGTATCATTTGTTATGTTAATGATTAAAAAATATTATAAAATAAATTAAATATTATGGAGGTTAAAAAATGTCTGAAAAAACTTTAAATGTTTATGACATCGTGCAACAACAAATTAAAGAGGCTTGTGATGCTTTAGGTGAAACAGAAGAGGTATACAACGTACTTAAACAACCTAAAAGCTGTTTAGAGGTAGCTGTACCGGTAAAAATGGATAACGGAGAAACTAAGGTATTTCAAGCATATCGTTCACTTCACAATGATGCTGTTGGTCCTGGAAAAGGTGGTCTTCGTTTTCATCAAGATGTAAGTATGGATGAAGTAAAAGCTCTTTCTGCATGGATGACTTTTAAATGTGGAGTTGCTGGAATTCCATATGGTGGTGGAAAAGGTGGAGTAATTGTTGATCCTACTGAATTGTCTCAAGGTGAAATCGAAAGATTATCCAGAGGTGTTATTTCTGCAATTTCACCAGTAATAGGAGATATGAAAGATATACCTGCACCAGATGTTAACACAAATCCTCAAATAATGGCGTGGATGGTAGACGAATATTCAAAACTTAAAGGACAAAACACTTTAGGAATTATAACTGGAAAACCTTTAGAATTCGGTGGATCTTTAGGAAGATTTGAAGCTACTGGATACGGTGTTGCTTTAATGATAAGAGAAGCTTTTAAGGCAACTAATCAGGAAATAAAAGGATCTAAAATATCTGTACAAGGATTCGGTAACGTTGGAAGATTTGCAGCTTTATATGCACAGCAAATGGGTGCAAACGTTGTTGCTGTTTCTGATGTATCTTGTACTTTGTATAATAAAAATGGATTGGATATTCCAGCATTATTTGAATATGTAAAAGAACCTAAAAACAAAAATATGATCAAAGGTTTTTCAGACGCTGAAGAATTTGATAGAGATAAAATCTTTGAAGTAGAAGTGGATGCTTTTGCACCTTGTGCACTTGAAAATTCAATAACATCTGAAAACGTGGATAAAATAAAAGCTTCTATGATTATAGAAGGTGCTAATGGACCTACTACTCCAGAAGCTGATAAGGTTATAAATGAAAAAGGAATATTCTTGGTTCCTGACATTTTAGCAAATGGTGGCGGAGTTATGGTTTCTTACTTTGAATGGGTTCAAAACCTTCAAAATTACTACTGGACATTTGAAGAAGTTCAGGAAAAGCAAGAAGTAAAAATGGTTAAAGCTTTTGATGATATATTAGATATAATGAAGGAATTTGATGTTTCAATGAGAGTTGCAGCATTTATGATGTCAATCAAACGTGTTG
>CAZNLP010000176.1:0-4046 GCA_964574015.1 uncultured Clostridia bacterium
ACTTCAGCTATTTTTTTTGCAACTTCTTTTGTTATCAAAGTTCCGTTGGTAAAACATGTAAAATAGCAATCCTGATGTTCTCTGCAAAGTTTTAGTATATCATCTATTCTGATGAAGGGTTCTCCTCCAGAAAAAATGTACATGTAAATGCCTATTTCTTTACCTTCTCTTACAATTCTATCCAATGTTTCATAAGAAAGATCATCGGTCTTGTTATATTCGCTAGCCCAACAGCCTTCACAATTTAGATTGCATCTGGAAGTTGGATCAATTAATATAGTCCACGGAACATTAATATTATTTTTTTTAGCAATTTCCTTTTCTTTAGGTAAGCCATATATTGCTGAATTAAGCAAGAAATTTATTATGAATTTTTTCTGAGCATCTATATTGACTTCGTCGAAAAATTTATACA
Source organism: uncultured Clostridia bacterium (assembly GCA_964574015.1). GTDB lineage: Bacteria > Bacillota > Clostridia > Tissierellales > Dethiosulfatibacteraceae > UBA8670. Next base: position 416 of record CAZNLP010000176.1, read on the forward strand.
GCAATTTTGTCCAGGGACTATCCTGGTCTTTTATCTCATCCTTAAGCCTATGTAAAACCCTTTTATCTCTTGGATTACTTAAAAATTTTTCAGCAAGTTTAATAATACTGTTTAAATTATTTTTAGGATTCTTTTCAATATAATCAATTGTTTTATTTACAGCTACTTGACTTGCAAACTTCTTTAAATTATTCATGAGATTCCTCCTTTTTTATACCATCTAAAAGCATCATTATAGTTTGACATGCTGATTTAGAATCTACAGTTTCATTAATCATATCTTTAACAGAAAAAGATTGCATCATACCAAGTATCAAAGTTGATAAAGTAGGAGAATGAATGTTTTTGATTTCACCTTTCTCAACTGCCTTTAATAATAAATCATTAAAAGTTGATTCTAATTCTTGATAAAGTTTTGATAATTGTTTTTCTAAATCTTTATTATTGTGTCGAACCATCAACCAAAAATCTATAAAAGCTTTTGAGACGGTTTGTCCATTTAGATTAACAATTAAATACTCTGCAAGTTTTTCCACTTTTTCAATATTTTTTAGAGATTCATCGTTTTTTATAGAATCATAAGTCATTCTAAAAAAAGACATTCCTAATTCTAATATATAAAAATAAATTTCATCTTTATTTTTAAAATATTGATAAAGAGTAGTCCTACCCATATTACAGGCTTTGCCGATATCTTTTAAATTAGTATTATAGTAACCTTTTTCTGAAAAAACAGGGATGGCTTTATTAGCTATCTCAAGTTTTTTTTCTTCAGTATCTACTTTTTTTGGCATAAATACCTCCTTGACATCAACGTTTATATAGACATCTACGTCAATTTTATTCTATCACATTAGATTAAAATGTCAATAAAAAAGAGACTGGATTTTAGAACTCCAATCTCTTAATATTATGTTTCATAATAAATGGCTACAAGGTTGATAAAAGTATTTATTAAAGTATTTCACTACAGGTTAATTGCTTCACTATCTACAGATTTATTCTTTTTAGGTTCAATATTTTTAAATGCAGAAGTGAGCATTAATTTTATTCTGTTAATTTGATTTACCTCACTGGCACCGGGATCAAAATCAATAGGGGCAATATTTGCATTAGGGTATTCCCTTTTCAATCCTTTAATCATTCCTTTACCTGTTATATGGTTAGGCAAACATGCAAATGGCTGTAAACATAAAATATTATTTACTCCCTCTTCAAGTAGAGAGACCATCTCCGCAGTTAAAAACCAACCTTCACCAGTTTGATTTCCTAAAGAAAGATGTTTCTTTGCTTTTTTTGCTAAGTCTCTAATATCATGAGGTGGTAAAAATCTTTTGCTTTTTTTGAAAGCATTTACAGCTTCTTTTCTGTAAAAATTAATTAATTTAATGGAAGCGGACGACAATATGGTACCTTTTAAATTTTTCTTTATATTATTTTTATGTTTGATAACTGTATTGTAAGCAGAGTAGGAAAAAAAGTCTAGTAGTTCAGGAACTACAGCTTCAGCACCTTCCTCTTCGAGTAAAGAAACTATATCATTATTTGCAGTTGGATGGTACTTAACAAGAATTTCTCCAACTACTCCAACTTTTGGTTTCTTTTTAGTTTCATCAATCTCTATATTATCAAAATCTCTAATTATATTTTTTAAATTATCTTTAAAATCTCTGAAGTTTCCTTTTTCTATAGTTTCTTTACAAATGTCAACCCAGTAGTTATATAGCTTGTCAGCAGAACCTTTTATTTTTTCATAAGGTCTTGTTTTATATAATACTTTCATAAAAACATCACCATATACAATACCCATAATCAAGTTGTGTAAAAGTTTAGGTGTTATTTTGAAACCGGGATGTTTTTCTAAACCTATTGCATTTAAAGAAATTACAGGGATGTGTTCATAGCCGTTATCTTTTAAAGCTTTTTTGATAAAGGCAATATAATTTGTAGCACGACAACCACCACCAGTTTGGGACATTATTAATGCAGTTTTATCTAGGTCGTATTTACCTGATTTTAAAGCTTTAATCATTTGCCCTGTTGTTATTATAGAAGGATAACAGGCATCATTATTGACACATTTCAATCCTTCATTGACTGCTTCCTTATCAACAGAAGGTAAAATTTCAATATTATATCCACTTCTTTTTGCTGCTTCTTTAAAAAATTGAAAATGAATAGGTGACATTTGTGGGGCAAGTATGGTGTAATTTTCTTTCATTTTTTTAGTGAAGACTGCCCTATTTTCATTTGATTCCTGATTATCATAATTAAAAATCTTTTTATCTCTTTCTTTAATTGCAGCAATCAAAGATCGTATTCTAATCCTTACTGCTCCTAAGTTGTTTATTTCATCAATTTTAATTAGTGTAAAAATTTTATCATGTTTTTCCAATATTTCATTTACCTGGTCAGTAGTAACCGCATCAAGACCGCATCCGAAAGAATTAAGCTGTACTAATTCCAAATCCTTATGATTGCATACATAAGTTGAAGCTGAATAAAGCCTTGTATGATAACTCCACTGATCTATTACTCTAAGTGGTCTTTCAGTTTTAGCAAGATGAGAAATAGAATCTTCTGAAAGAACTACAAAACCGTAAGATTGTATCATTTCTGGAATTCCATGATTAATTTCGGGATCGACATGATATGGTCTTCCAGCAAGTACAATACCTTTCTTATTATTTTTTTCAATAAATTTTAAGGCTTCTTCACCTTTTCTTCTAACTTTTTTCTTATAATTCAATAATTCTTCATAGGCTAAATCTACTGCTTTTACTAATTCAGAATAATCTATATTTTCTGCTTTCAACTCTTCATAGAGATTTTTTGCAATTAATTTTTTATCATCTAAATTTATAAACGGCTTGAAAAAGGTTACACTTAATTGATCGAAATCAAAGTTTGAATTGATTGCCTCTGGATAAGATGTAACTACAGGACAGTTGTAATGATTTCCAGCCTCTTTATCTTCTACAATGTTATAAGGTATACAAGGATAAAAGATTTTATTTATTTTTTTGTTTATTAAATCCTGTATATGTCCGTGAGCTATTTTTCCGGGGTAGCAAACAGATTCTGAAGGTATTGTATTAATACCTATTTCATAGATTCTTTTAGTGGAATGTCCTGACAATACAACCTTATAACCTAACTGTGTTAAAAAAGTAAACCAAAATGGATAATCTTCGTACATATTTAGTACTCTCGGTATTCCTATCAGGCCTCTTGGTGAATCTTTCAATGAAGGTGATTTATAGTTAAAAACCTCCTTATATTTGTAATCATAAAGATTAGGAATCTCATTATTTTTATTAACTTTAGTATTAGATATATAAGATTCAGTACCTTTTTCACATCTGTTTCCGGAAACAAAGTACCTACCATCACTAAATTTGATAACTGTCATTAAACAGTTGTTTCCACACTTGCCGCATCTTTCCATTGTGCTAGAAGTATCAAATGAATTTATTTCTGATTCATTTAACACAGAAGATTTTTCGTAGTTTAATCTTTCTTTGGCTATAAGAGCTGCTCCAAAAGCTCCCATAATACCTGCGATATCAGGTCGGATAGCTTCTCTGCCTGTTATTAATTCGAAGGCTCTTAAAACGGCATCATTGTAAAA
>CAZNLP010000177.1:0-4043 GCA_964574015.1 uncultured Clostridia bacterium
TTTTTATCTATTAACTTTATAAGTGTTTCTATAGTATTTTCCAGCATATCTTGCTAATGAACCTAATTCTTCTTCTATCTGTAGTAGTCTATTGTATTTTGCAGTTCTTTCTCCCCTTACTCCTGCTCCTGTTTTGATCTGACCTGCATCCAGTGCTACTACTAAGTCTGCTATTGCTGAATCTTCAGTCTCTCCTGAACGTTCTGAAACCATTACTCCGTACCCACTTCTGTAGGCAAGGTTTGCAGCATCTAAAGCTTCTGATAGTGTTCCTACCTGATTGAATTTCCAAAGTAGTGCATTTGCTCCGCCTTTTTCTATTCTTGGTTTCATAAGTTTTGAGTTTGTACAGAAGAAATCATCTCCTACTATTTGTACATCTAGTTCTTCTGTTATTTTTTTGAATCCTTCAATATCGTCTTCGTCCATAGGATCTTCTATTGTTGCTATAGGATATTTTTCCATAAGATCTCTGAAAAATTCAACCATTTCATCACTTGTGTATTCTTTTCCCTGAACTGTATATATTTCTCTTTCTTTATCGTAAAGATGACTTGCTGCACAGTCGAAACCGTATTCGATTTTATCAGAATGACCTGAGTTGTTTACAGCTTCTGATAAAACTTCCATTGCTTCCATTACATCTGTAATTGGAGTTGCAAATCCACCTTCATCTCCAACATTGAGGGCTAATTTTCCGTATCTTTCAAGTACTATTTTCCCCAGTTCATCATTTACCTTTCTTCCTATTTCTAAAGCTTCTTTAAAGGTTTTTGCTCCTATTGGAAAAATACAAAATTCTTGAAAGTCTAAGTCGTTACTGGTAAGTTTCCCGCCGTTTAACAGGTTAAATAAAGGAACCGGTAGTATATGTGCATTAGGGTTTAAATATCTGTATAGAGGTAATTCTAATACATTTGCTGCTGCGTATGCACAAGCTAAAGATACAGGCATCACAGCATTAGCTCCTAAATTTGATTTGTTTTTAGTTCCATCTAATTCTATTAGTGTTTCATCTATTTTTCTCTGCTGAGTTACATCCATGCCTATTAAAGCCGGACCTATGATGTTGTTAACATTATCTACAGCTTTTCTTACTCCATTACCTGCGTATCTTTCTTCTTCATCTCTAAGCTCAAAAGCTTCATTTCTTCCTGTTGATCTTCCCGCTGGTGCATTTCCACTTCCTGCATATTTCCCATTTACCCATATATCCACCTGTACTGTCGGATTCCATCTGCAGTCGATTATTTCTCTTCCTACAACCTTTGTAATTTCATTTTTTATCATCGCTTTCTCTCCTTTATTTTATATGATATATAAATTTTATTATATACCTTTATCTTTTACAAGTAAGTAGTAATTAAACTTTTATTTGTTGTTAATTTTTTCAAAAAAATTATATAATAGTAAATACGAACTTAAGGAGGAATAGAATGAAAATTTCAGTAGTAAAACAAGATAATTATAATTACAGTGAAATAAAAGATGCTTTGCTTAATACCTTTAGGAATTTAGGAGGAGTTGACAAATTTATTGGTGAAGGTGATAGAATTCTTCTTAAACCTAATCTTTTAATGAAGAAAACTCCTGAAGAATCTACAACAACTCATCCTTCGATCATTAAAGCTTTATCGGAAATAATAGTCGAGAATGGAGGAAGTGTTTTAATAGGAGATAGTCCGGGAGGTCCTTTTATAAAACCTATGTTATCGACTATTTATAAAAGTACTGAAATGGATAGTTCCCTAAGTATAGAAGGTGTTGAACTGAACTACAACTTAAATTCTTATACTAAAAATTTCAAAGGAAAAATTCTAAATGATATACTTTTAGTAGATATGATAAATGATGTGGACAAAATTATTAATGTATCTAAATTAAAAACTCACGGTTTTGCTGTTTTTACAGGAGCTGTAAAAAATCTTTTCGGTCTTGTTCCCGGCACAAAGAAAGCTGAATATCATGTTAAAATGCCTGATATAAATGATTTTGCAAATTCTTTAATAGATATATGCGAATGTACAAAGCCGGTTCTTCATGTAATGGATGGTATATATGCAATGGAAGGTGCCGGACCGTCCAGCGGAACCAGTAGGCATTTAGGCCTTATTTTAGCTTCAGAGGACCCTCATGCCTTAGATTATACAGCTTGCCATGTTATTGGACTAAAAACTGATGAAGTTCCAACTTTACGAAAGGCGATAGAAAGAGGATTGCTGAAAGAATTTGATTTAAATGAATATCTAGTAGGAGATGAACTAGAAGGAACTTTTGTAAAGGATTTTAAAAAAGCTCCCGCAAACAGCGGAAATTTAAGAAATATTCCAAAACCTATAATGAATTTTTTAGTAGATAAACTTAAATCAAAACCTATTTTCGACCACGATATATGTATAGGTTGTGGTGATTGTGCAAGAAGCTGTCCTCCTGTTGCTATAGAAATGATTGATAATAAACCTATTGTGGATTATGAAAAATGTATAAGCTGTTTTTGCTGTCAGGAACTGTGTCCGGTATCAGCTGTATCCATTAAAAAACCACTGCTTGCAAAATTAATCTTTAAATAAAATAAAAAGCCTATTTAGATAAGCTTTCTTCCTGCATTCCTGACTTATCTCTTAATATATTTAACTGACGTTTGAGCATGTATCCACTGAGTATAATAGCCAGAGCATCTGCTATTGGAAAAGCTAAGTATACTCCCATAAGACCTAAATTAAACATTCCCGGTAAAATTAATATTAGTGGAATTAAAAACAATGTCTGTCTTGACATTGATACAATAAGTGCAGGTTTTGGTTTTCCTAAAGCTTGATACATAGATCCAGATATAACCTGGATTCCTATTAGAGGCATCATTATCATTACAATTCTTAAAGCCTTTTTCCCTAAACTCAGCAGTTCAGGATCACTGTTAAACAGCCTTATAATAGGTCCTGGGAATAATTGAACTAATATTATTACTGCTGTTGCATATATTATAAGTGCTTTTAAGGATGTTTTTATAACTTCTATTACCCTTTTATAGTTATGAGCTCCATAATTATAACTAGCTATAGGTTGAAATCCTTGGACAATTCCAAACATAGGCATTATAGAAAATCTCAATACCCTTTGAATTACACCATATACACTAATAGCTATATCCCCTCCGTAGTATCCTAAAGAATTGTTTGCTACTATTGCTAAGACACTTCCGGCTATATTTCTCATAAAGGTTGGTAGTCCAACGGAAAATATTTCTTTAAGATATTCAAAATTTGGTTTCATGTATTTTATTCCTATGTTGTAACTGCTTTTTCCTCTTAAAAAATAACTCATAACATATATAAATCCTAGAGTTTGTCCTATAATCGTTGCTAGTGCAGCTCCCATAATATCGAAGTTTAGAACTTCAATAAAAATCGGATCCATTATTATATTAAAACCTGTTCCTATCATCATTGAAATCATTGCTATTTTAGCATTGCCTTCTGATCTAATTATATTGTTTGATACTACTTGAATTGTTAAAAAAACACTTCCTAAAAGTATTGTATTCATATAGTCGTAAGCTAAAGGAAGCAAGTTTTCAGTTGCACCAAATAATATTAAAATAGGAGTAAGAAAAGTTCTCCCTACAGTTATAAGCATTATTCCTATAATAATAGTTGATAAAAAAGCATTTCCAACAATATTGTCGGCTTTTTCGTTTTCTTTAGCACCAAGTGCTCTTGAAGCTCCACTTGCAGCTCCTATTCCAACCATTATCCCAAAAGCTAAAATAATCATTTGTATTGGTAAAGCAATTGCTAAAGCTCCCATTGCATCTACTCCTACAAATCTTCCTAGAAATATTGCATCTACCAAGTTGTATAGAGCATTTACCATCATTCCCATCATAGCTGGAATTGATAATCTTTTTAATAATTTGCCTATATTCTCTTCACCTAGAGCTTTACTATTTTTGTTCATCTATTTCATCCTCATTATTGTTTTAATTCTGAATATTTACACAAGAATAATTCTAACATAAGCCAGTTAGCTTATCAAACACTCTT
>CAZNLP010000178.1:0-4007 GCA_964574015.1 uncultured Clostridia bacterium
ATACTATGTCTGAAAAAACAGTAGGAGCTAAGTTTATAGATATATTTAAAACAGCAAAAAAAAGAATTATTGTAGCTACCTTTGCATCAAATATACATAGGATACAGCAAATAATAGATGCGGCGGCTGTTTATAATAGAAAAGTAGCAATTTCAGGAAGAAGTATGCACAATACAATAGAAATTGCTCAAAAAACTGGATTTATAGATATTCCAGAAAATATAATAATAAATGCTAGAGATATAGATAAATACAAGGATAATCAGATAGTGGTAGTATCTACAGGAAGCCAGGGAGAAGCTATGGCTGCTTTATCAAGAATGGCAGCAAACTCTCACAGACAGGTTAAACTTAAAAAGGGAGACATGGTTATTTTCTCAGCAAATCCAATCCCTGGAAATGAAAAAACTGTAAGTGCGGTAATAAACAAACTATATGAAAAAGAAATAGAAGTTATATATGAAGCACTTCACGATGTTCACGTTTCAGGACACGCTAGACAGGAAGAGCTTAAGCTTATGCTTAATTTGCTTAACCCAAGATTTTTTATTCCTGTACACGGCGAGAGAAGACATTTACAGCTTCATGCAGAACTTGCTGAAGAAATGGGTATCCACCACAACAATACAATAGTTGGATACAACGGAGATATTATAGAAGTTACAGATAACTATATTAAAACCAACTCGAAGGTTCAATCCGGCAATATTCTTGTTGATGGACTTGGTGTTGGAGATGTTGGAAATATAGTGCTGAGAGATAGAAAAAATCTTTCAGAAAACGGTCTTATAGTTTCAGTTGTGACTATAGAAAAAAAATCCGGTAAAATACTAGCAGGCCCGGACATAATTTCAAGAGGTTTTGTATACGTTAGAGAAAATGAAGATCTAATGGAAGAATCAAAAAGAGTAGTACAAAATTCTCTCGACAAATGCTACCGTAACAATGAAAAAGAATGGTCTACAATAAAAAACACAATAAGACAGGACCTAAATCAGTTCATATACAATGAAATTAAAAGAAATCCAATGATACTACCAATAATAATGGAAGTTTAATGGAGTCAATCTATGAAGAAAGTGCTGATAGTATTACTTATAATGGTAGGATTGGCTGTAGGTTTCGGATATAATTTTTACAACGACAACATTACAGCAGTAGACGAAGGTAAAACTGTAACAATAAATATAGAAGAAGGAAGTAGCTCTGATGATATTGGAGCTATTCTTCTTGAAAATAACTTAATAAAAAACCTAACGGTATATAAAATCTATCTAAGACAGAGCAATCTTGGAAGTCAACTAAAAGCTGGTGATTTTGAAATAAGCGATGATTTAAGTTTGCCGGAAATAGTTGAATTAATTACTGAAGGAGAAAATGTAGAAAAAACTATGAACTTCACCGTACCGGAAGGTTTAAATCTTAAAGAAACAGCAATAATTATCAGCAGCAAGTTTGAAATAACAGCAGAAGATTTTCTAAGTTCTGCTGAAAATGTAGAAAAATATAGAGAAAACTATGAATTTTTAAAGGATGAAGAGATAACCTCATTAGAAGGCTTTCTATATCCAAATACCTACAATGTTTATATAGATAGTACTGCTGATGATATAATTACAACTATGTTAAATGGATTTGAAAACATATACGAAGAGCACATTGAAGACAAAACAGGCGACAGCTCTCTATATGAAATAATAAAAATGGCCTCTGTCGTAGAGGGAGAAGCTCAGGTTGACGAAGAAAGACCTATAATAGCATCAGTATTTTACAACCGTATAGAAATGGGAATGATGCTCCAATCCTGTGCGACTGTTCAGTATGCCCTTGGTGAAAAAAAAGAAAGACTTTTTGAGGAAGATTTAAAAGTAGAATCACCATACAATACTTATCTTCACTTAGGACTTCCTGAAGGACCGATAAATTCACCGGGACTTACATCTATTAAAGCAGCTTTAGAACCAGCAGAAACCGACTATATATACTTTTTAGCAAAGGGAGACAGTTTCCACTACTTTACAGACGATTATGCAGACTTTTTAGAGGCAAAAGACAAATACATAAATTAAGGTGATATTTTGGAACTAATAAATAAAAAATTTACCACAGATTATATAAAATCTTTAATTGAAGAAGAAAAAGAAATAGCCGATTTTAGGAAAAAATGCGATGAAAGAAACCTACCTATAATTCACAAAGAAGTATCCAACTTTATAAAGGTTGTACTAAACATACATAAACCTTTAAGGATACTTGAATTAGGGACCGCAATAGGCTTTTCTTCTTTTTTTATGGCTAAAACTATAGACAGTGAAGATTTATCTATAAAAACCGTAGAAAGAAGAAATACCTTTATTAAAGAAGCTGAAGATAATTTAAAGAAATACAGCTACAAAGGAAAGATAGAAGTAATCCCTGGAGATGCATTAACCATATTAGAAAATCTAGATGAAGAATTCGATATGATATTTATAGATGCAGCTAAAAGTAAATATTTAGATTTTTTGCCCTACTGTTTTAAATTATTAAAAAAAGATGGTATTATTATATCAGATAATGTTCTATATAAAGGAATGATTGCAAACGAAGATTTAGTTGAAAGAAGACAAAAAACCATAGTACGTAAAATGAGAAAATATCTAAAAAAAATAAGCAGTCATCCTTCAATGGAATCCTCCGTACTACCTCTTGGAGACGGAGTAGCAATTACTATTAAAAAAGGAGAAACCTATGAGTAAGATTGAACTTTTAGCCCCTGCAGGTAATCTTGAAAAACTTAAAATGGCCGTACTCTATGGAGCTGATGCAGTATATTTCGGCGGACAAAACTTTGGACTTAGAGCTGGAGCTAAAAACTTTGATTTAGAAGATATAGAAGAAGGTGTGAATTTTTGTCATCAACACGGTGCTAAAGCCTACATCACAGTAAATATGATACCTCACGAAGGTGATTTAAAAGATTTAGAAAAATATATAGAATTTTTAGAAGATATAGACATAGATGCAGTAATTGTATCAGACCCGGGTGTTTTAAGTATAGTAAAAAAAGCATCCCCCGAAATGGAGATACATTTAAGTACTCAGGCAAACACTACAAACTCCAATAGTGCCAACTTCTGGTACAATCAGGGAGTAAAAAGAATAGTATTGGCAAGAGAACTTACTTTAGAAGAAATCGGAGAAATTAATCAAAGAAAAAATGTAAATCTGGATTTGGAAGCCTTTGTACACGGAGCTATGTGCATATCCTATTCAGGCAGATGTTTAATAAGCAGTTTTATGACTGGTAGACATGCAAACTTAGGAGACTGTGCTCAACCCTGCAGATGGAAGTACGCCCTTCAGGAAGAAAGTCGTCCGGGAGAATACTTCCCTATAATGGAAGATGACCAGGGTAGCTTTATTCTTAACTCAAAGGACCTGTGCATGTTTCATAATCTAAATCATATAATTAAAGCAGGTGTCAAATCTTTAAAAATAGAAGGAAGAATGAAAAGCTCCTATTATACAGCTACCATAGTTAGATCCTACAGACAGGCTGTAGACAATATGGATAATGAAGATTTCGATAAAGAATACTGGTACAATGAAATACTAAAAGCATCTCACAGAGATTTCACTACAGGATTTTACTACGGCGACCCAAAAGATGAAGGACAGCTTTATACATCCAGCTCATATATTAGAGATTACGACTTTATAGGATGGATAAAGGATTACGACCCTGAGACTAATATTGCAACAGTAGAGCAGAGAAATAAATTTTCTGTAGGAGAAGATGTAGAAATTTTCGGTCCTGATATAAAACACATAGATTTTAAAATTCAAAATATAGTAGATGACAAAGGTGAAGAAGTAGATTCAGCACCTCATCCACAGCAGATAGTAAAAATTAAAATAGATAAGGAAGTAAAACCAAATTATCTAATAAGAAGAAAAAGATAAAGAAAGGATTTAATTATGGATAGACCTATTTTTATTGGAATAACAGGAGGCTCAGGCTCCGG
>CAZNLP010000179.1:0-4000 GCA_964574015.1 uncultured Clostridia bacterium
TTTTTATAATTTCCACTAAAATTCTCGCTAATTTTTTCGGATATTTCATATGCCTCTTTCAAATATCTATCATACTCTAATTCTCTATTTATATTAGGCTCTAGTTTAAAATCAGTATTCATATATTGAAAGCTTTTTTTAATTCCAAAGTTCTGTACTGCACTTATATCTTGATTGTAGTCTTTATGAGTCCATTTTCCAGAAAGAAGGTCTATTTCATATTCTTCCAAAAACAAATATCCATATTCTCCGATAAACTCAACAGCTTTAATCAAAAAATCCAACTCAACTTCTGTCATGGTGTAATGGAGATTTATCCTAGTCCATCCTGGTTTTAAAGAATGTATATCCTTTTGTACCATATTTCTAAACTTCACTGAATTTTCTTCATCGATTCCTAAAAGTTTATGTCCGTATGGTCCGGCACAGGCACATCCTGCCCTTGACTGAATTCCAAACAAATCATTTAGCAACCTAGTTACCAATCTAGGATGAAGATGCTTTCCACTGTGTTTTACTCTAAATGAAATTATAGATATTCTTTTTTCCGGGTCCTTTGGTCCTAAAATATCTATTTTTTCATTATTTTTAAATTTATCCATAAAAATCTTAGTAAATTTATTTTCTATGATTTCTATATTATCTATGCCTATATCTCTTTTTAATTCTATAGCCAAGGATGCTTTTATTGCTTGAATAATAGCCGGAGTTCCTGCTTTTTCTCTGTCCTCAGGATTTTTATAAAAATCGTGCCCGAATTCACTTACATAATCTACGGTTCCACCTCCAGCTACTGTTGGAGCTAAATCTTTATTGTACAATTTTCCATTAACTACTAATATACCTGGAGAACCTGGACCTCCGATAAACTTATGAGGCGAAAAAAACACAGCATCTAAATATTCTTCTTCGCTCCTGTTCATATTTATCTCAACATAGGGAGCACTTGCCGCATAGTCAAAACATGCCAACGCATCATTATCATGAAGAATCTTTGCTACTTTATAAACATCGGTTTTTATTCCCGTCACATTTGATGCTGCTGAAAAAGATCCTATTTTGACTCTATCTCTATATTTTTTATCATTTAATTTTATTTTTAAATCTTCTATGTTTAGATATCCTTCATTGTTTAATTCTATCTCCACAACTTCAGCTATACTCTCTCTCCACATAAGTATATTTGAGTGATGTTCATAGGGACCTATAAAAACAACCGGGCTGTTTTTCTTCAACTCAATTCTTAACTCCTCATACAAGTCTTTATCAATACTTTGGTTAAGTTTTGAATTCTTTATTAAATCCTTAAATCTTTCTCTTGTAGCTGGAGCAAAATAAAGACCTAATATTTCACTTAATCTCAACACTGCTCCAGTCGCACCGGAACCGGCTTCTACAACGAAGCATTTCTCTGCTGCATTCAACTCTTTCTTTATGATTTCTTCTGACTTATGAAGCATTCCCGTCATAATTTCCCCGGTAATATCATCTTCCGTATGGGTATTTGCATAAAGCTTTTCAATTTCCAAAAGATATTTTTCAATGAAACTTAAAGACCTGCCAGATGCTGTAAAGTCAGCATAAGTAGTAACTCTTTCACCGTAAGGTGTTTCAAAACATTTATTTAGTCCAATTATTTCATCTCTTATTTTACTTATATCCATCTTCTATCTCCTTAATCTTCACTACTCGGATCAATATGAACCCTTACTTCTCTAGTTTTATTCATACTGTCAAATATTTTCTTTCTAACTATCTCACATACATTGTGAGCTTCCCTAATAGTATAGTAAGGTGGTACTTCTATATCCATATCTACTAAATAAACGGAACCACTCCGTCTGACTCTAATGTCATGAGTTCCTACAACGCCTTCAACACTTTCAGCCATGTTTTCAATTTCTTTGATTTTTTCTTCGTCTACCGACTCATCCATAATCTGTCCAAAAGCATCTATCATTACTTCAAAAGCCATCTTAGCTATAAACACCGACACTACTAAACTGGCAATAGGGTCTAAAACAGGGTATCCCATCCTTGCTCCAAAAACTCCAATGAATGTTGCGGTAGTTGCTACAACATCTGATCTGTGATCCTTTGCATTTGCTATTGTTGCAGGACTGTTAGCTTCCACTCCGGCCTTGTATGTAAATCTATACATTATCTCTTTTGCTATAATGGATATTACCGCTACATATAAGGCTACACTTCCCGGTTTCGAATAGTCTCCTTCTATTATTATTTTTATGCCGTTAACTACGATTTGATAAGCTAATATCCCCAGCATCAATCCTATCACCATAGAGGATATAACTTCTACCTTATAGTGACCGTAGGGATGTTTTTTATCTGCAGGTTTTTTAGCTATTTTTAAACTTGCAAAAATAAAGGCCGAGGACAGTACATCAGAAGTTGAATTCATAGCATCAGCTATCATGGCACTACTGTTTGATACTAATCCGGCCCATCCTTTTATCAAGGCTAATCCTAGATTTCCAAAAATTCCTATTTTAACCCATTTTTCAGCTATTTCAGATATATTTTTATCTTCCTCTATTCTGCTCATCTAATTATCCTCATCAAATTATTTTTTATACAATCCTTCGTCTAAAAGTATTTCCATAGTCCATCTAGCAGCATTTCCACATACTGAGGTGCATTTATCATCATGCGCTCCCAGTTCTTCGAACTCATTGTATTCTTCTTTTCTCCACAGCTTAAAAGATTTTCCTAAAATTTTTGTTTGTATATCCCAGCATTTACCGGAACCGTAATAATCTTCGAATTTATCTACAAGTCTTCTTGCCAGTCTTAAGGTCTCCGGTTTTACACCCTCTTTATCTTCCATATTATCATAATCTCTACCTAAAAAACTGCTTATAGCCATAGTTCCACCTGTTAATGCTCCGCAGGCATATCCTTTTAATCCTACTCCACCGGCTAATCCTGTTGCTGCTTTATATTCAGCATCGCTAATGTTGTTTGTAACAGTCTTTATAGTTCCTAATACTGCCTGAGCACAACCTCCATATTTTTTTTCATATTTAAAGGCCATGTCGTATACATTCTGCAGAAGTTCTTCTCTTTCTTTAAGATTCATAAATCCATCCTCCTAATTCTTAAATTATCTCATTATTATTTTAATTTTACCACAAAAAAATAAATGCCCCAAATAAATTTGAGGCATTTTAAAAGTATTTTTAGAATCTAAGAGATAGACAGCTTAATCCACCATCCAGCTTTCTAAACTCAGAAACATCTAACACAATAACATCATATCCTAAGTCTCTAATTTTTTTCTCAGCATTTTCAAAACCTTCTGGTACTATGACCTTTCCATTAACCCATATGCAGTTGGCTGCATAGCTTTCATCTTCAGAAATTTCAATTATATTATACTTTTGAAAAACATCTTTTTCTACAAACTCTCCGGCGGCTAAAAGGTTGTTGTTTTCTAAATATGCCAATCCGGTCTTAAGATGAAGTACTTCCTCCAACTCTACTGTTGATGCTGTAAAGCCGTATTTTTCAAGATATTCTATCATCTGGTCAGCACCTTCTTTGTTGGTCCTCGCTGACAACCCTATATAGAAGTGGTCTCCAACCATCATTATATCTCCACCTTCTATTGTACCGGGAGCCTTAATTTTTTCTATTTTATCTTCAGGAAAATATTCTTTCAAAGCTTCATATATTGCTTTTTCTTCTCCCTTTCTGCTATCAGCTCCAAGATTTGTAATTATCGCACATTTTTTAGTAACTAAAGCTGGATCTTCTACAAAGCAGGAATCCGGGTATTTTTCTTCAGCTTCCAAAACCTTAACCTTAACTCCACAGGTTTTTAGAGCTTCTATATATTTCTCGTGCTGCTTTACAGCTTTTTCATAATCTGGTTTCCCTAAGTCGGCATTTGATATTCCATCAACCATTGACTTTGCAGGTTTTTTTACTATTACATTTTTAAACATGTCTTTTCTCCTCCTAAAATGTTATTTAACTT
>CAZNLP010000180.1:0-3998 GCA_964574015.1 uncultured Clostridia bacterium
ATTTTAAAAGGTACAGAAAAAGGACTGGAATTAGATAAAGAACTTACAAGAGCAGAAGGTGCTGTTATGTATTCAAGACTTCTTGGATTAGAAGAAGAGATACAGCTCTTTGCAGAAGAAAATCCGGATTATACTACTGATTTTACAGATGTACCGGATTGGGTGAAGCCAACAGTAAACTATTTGCACAGTCAAGGATATGTTAATGGTATAAGTACCACTGAATATGGATCAGACAATTTTATGAAAGAGACGGAATATGCTACCCTTGTTCTGAGAGCATTAGGATATAAAGACGGTGAAGATTTCACCTGGGATAAAGCTAATGACAGATCAAAAGAGTTGGGTTTATATAAAGATGATGTAGTTAGCCCTGATGAAGTATTAGGCGGCGATTTTAATAGAAGAAAGATGTCTTATATTTCCTATAATGCACTTTTAAGTAAGGATTCAGAAGGAATAGAATTAATTGAAAGATTATTAGAATAGTAAAGAAAAAAGAATAATAAAGTTAAACAAGTGCGGTAAATAAATTACCGCTTTTGTTTTATAAAAAAGATTTTTTATATTATAATAAAACTATATAAAAGTCAGAAAGGTGAAATATGATAGTACTAAGATTAGTTCTTATAATAATAGGCATACCCTTTACATATTACGGATTTAATATACTTATTATGGAGAAGTATAATTATATAAGCAACTACGAAAGCGATAAAAAGATTGGTAAGGTTGATGAAGGCTTTGCTAAAAGAGTGGGAGCTATAGAGTTTTTTGGTGGAAAGATTTGTATTATTTTAGGAATAACAGCTATGTTTTTAGAAAATAGATACACTCTATATTTTTTTATTATAGGGATAGGTGGTATAATTTTATTATTAACAGTAAATCAGTTTTTCTTTAGAAAGAAAAAAACTAAAGATAAAGAGTAAGATAATTGAGTATAGGTAAGAGAAGTAGATACGGAGGGGATCTTATGATAGGAGTTTTATTTGCAATGCTGGCAGGTGTATTTGTTAGTCTGCAGAATGTTTTCAATACTCGTGTAAGTGAAAAAGTAGGTTTAATTGAGGCTACAGCAGTAGTACACGGTATAGGGTTTGCTGTTGCTATTATTGCAGTGATTTTATGGGGTAGCGGAAACATTAAAGCTCTTCAGGATGTCAACAAGCTGTATCTATTAGCAGGTTTATTTGGAGTGGTTATAGTTTTTAGTGCTATGAAAGGCATAAGTTTACTTGGAGCTACCTATACAATAGCTGTGCTTATGGTTACCCAGCTTGTAGCAGCTTCAGTTATAGATGCTTATGGGTTATTTGGTATGCCCCAGATTAAGATGGCTTTTACTAAACCAATAGGTATAATCATAATGATAGTTGGAATTATTGTATTTAATATAAAAGGGTAAATACTATTTAAGAAGGTGATTAAAATTTCTATAGAATACTATAATAAAAATTCAGAAAAATATATTAGAAGTACCTTTGAAGCAAATATGGATCCTTTACTTACGAAGTTTGCCTTTCACGTACCTAAAGGGGGACTTATTTTAGATGCTGGATGCGGTACAGGAAGAGACAGTGTATGGTTTGTAAATCACGGCTACAATGTGGTAGCTTTTGATGGATCAGAAGAGATGGTAAAACATGCGAAGGACTATGTAGATGGAGAGGTAATGCTTGCTACTTTTGAAAATTTTAAATGCGATAAAAAATTCGACGGGATATGGGCATGTTCAAGTTTACTTCATGTAAAAAGAGAAAACATGGTTGATATTGTTGAGAAGTTAGCAGGATACTTAAAACCTAAGGGAGCATTTTTCATGTCCTTTAAGGATAGAGATGAAGATTATGAAAAAGATGGTAGAGTTTTTACCAACTACACCGAGTCGGAATTAAGAGAGCTTATAAATTCAATAGATGATTTAATAACCATAGAGATTATAAAGACTACAGATGTAAGAGAAGGAAGAGAAGATGAGCACTGGGTGAGTGTTATAGCTAAAAAGAAGGGATGATGTAATAAAGTATAATAATTCACTATTTTAGGTATATGACAAGAACTCCCTTTGTGATATAATATAAATAAAGAAAACATAATATTTTTTTGCTCTAAAATAGTTAAATATTGAGCAGTAGTGTAGCCGACCAATTCAATAGGTCGGCTACTATGATTTAAAAATACATTTATTAGAAGGAGGTGAAAAAAATGAGAAATAGGATTTTGGCATTTATAATTATTTTTATTTTTTTATTCAGCATGATGATTTCACCTGCTTTCGCAGCACCACCTAATCCTAATCATACAATTACTGTAAATGGCAGTGGATTTGATGGAACAGGAAAGGTGGATTTTGATCTACTAAAAGATGGTCAATTTGTACAAAGTGTCACAGGGTTTGATGGTACTTCGCATGTAATTTCTAGCTTAGATAGTGGAAACTACAGCATAAATATTACAGGAGTAACAGAAGACTACGAAGCCTCAGTAAGTCCTCAATCTGTAAAGCTAGTAGGTAGAGAAAAATCTGAAACTTTTACTATTACTTTATCAGGAGGAGTGATTTCAGATAAAGAAATAGCATCTGTAGAAACATTATCAGATATAAATGTGGACTACGGAACTGAAGTTAATCAAATATCTCTACCAGAAACAGTAGAAGTAACATTAGATGATAATTCTACAACAAGTTTAGGAGTAAATTGGGATACAGCAAATTATGATGGACAAACAGCAGGAACATATACTTTGACAGGAGATTTAGTATTAGTAGAAGGTATAGCAAATACAGGTGGACATACAGCATCGGTTAATGTAATAGTAGCAGAAGAAGTATTTGTAGATAAAGAAATAGCATCAGTAGAAACATTATCAGATATAAATGTGGACTACGGAACTGAAGTTAATCAAATATCTCTACCAGAAACAGTAGAAGTAACATTAGATGATAATTCTACAACAAGTTTAGGAGTAAATTGGGATACAGCAAATTATGATGGACAAACAGCAGGAACATATACTTTGACAGGAGATTTAGTATTAGTAGAAGGTATAGCAAACACAGGTGGACATACAGCAACAGTAGATGTAATAGTAGCAGAAGAAGTAGTTGTAGAAACAGTACACTACCTAGCATTAGGAGACTCAATAGCTACCGGTACTACAGGAATAAGCGGCACAATGTATTCTTATGCATATCAGTTTAGAGATTATTTAGAAATTTCTTACGGAGAAGGAAATGTAACTTTTTCTAATCTTGCTGTAGATGGAGATGATGCATTAGACCTTTATAATAGATTGATTAGCGATAATATTTTTATTGCTGAAGTTACAAATGCAGATATAATAACTCTAAGCATCGGAGGAAATAATATAATGGATGCAGCAAGAGATGATTCCTTCTGGAGTATAGACGAAGGTATAGCTGAAGTTGGAACTTCATCTTTTGAACTTTACTATCCACAAATAATTAGCAGAATAAGAGAATTAAATGGTACAGCAAAAATTATTTCTTCAACATTATACAACCCTTACAACTCAGCAAACCATCCAACAGGATATTCTGCAGATGATGAATTACATGATATTGGACAGATATATATAGGTAGAATTAATACAGCTATTTTAGAAATTTCTGAGAGTAATTATGAGATAGCTGATGTACATACAGCTTTTTATTCTTACGGACTGGATGGAAATATGGGAAATATTACTTTCTTTTATCCAAGATACAGCTGGTGGACATGGTGGTATATGAAATTAACAAGAGATCCACACCCTAACCAAACAGGACAGGATTTAATAAGACAAATACACGAAGATGCATTTCAGAATTTAATAAGCTACAGCACTTTAAGTCTTGCAGTATAATACATGAAGAGAAAGTGGTAATTTACAATTAAGTATACAATATACTTATACAAAAACCCTTGTATTTATAAAAAATAGTGCTATAATATTATTACAACATAAATCAAACCTACTAAATCACAATTATC
>CAZNLP010000181.1:0-3951 GCA_964574015.1 uncultured Clostridia bacterium
AGAGCTCCTATGGGGCAGATAAAGCCGCAGAAGAACCTTCCAAAAAATAGGGAGGTTAGAAGAATTGAAGCTGTTAATGCAGTAGATTTAGATATGCCTCTAAACCTGTAGCCAATATCGGTAAAGACCGATTTCAACTCACTCCAACCTCCGTAAGGATTTAAATCACCAAATGAGAGGAGTTTAAAGTTGATTAAATCCTTTATATAGAGGGAATATGTTAAACTAATTAATATTGTAAAAACAAATATTGTTATTTGAATTGTACTTCTTTTTTTAAGATTCATGTTTTTCTATTCTCAACAAGCCTTTCATGATTAGATTATCTTCAAAATAAAGTAAAACTTCTTCGTCGGTTTTTACTATATATGAATTTTGAATTTCTTCTAATGTTAAATCGTAAGTATTTCCTTCTTCTGATACAGCGGTAAATTTTGGATTATCATTCCATCTCATTCCTGCTGTTAGCAAAACATCTTCTACAAGTAAGGCTTCCATTTCTTCTATATTTTTCGTCCTAACTACTTCCTTCATTTTTTCAGGAAATACTACAGCATCTTTTGTAGTAGAAAAATGGGTCATATTCTTTACATTCATACCCAATCTAAAATTTGGGGCTATGTTCATAGGTGCATTTTCTCCTTCAGATTTAATGAAGTATCTTTGTCTCACTAATGAAATAGTTTCATTTTTCATTAAGCCGTCAGTAGCAGCCATTGTGAAAAATCCTTTTTTATCTACAAGGTCAAACTTTGCTAAAATTTTTCCTACTTCTATAGATTTATCTTTGCTTCCGTAGTACTCGTAGTAGTAAGGTTCGATATCTTTAGTTAATGGATCGAACAGGTGGACTCTTTCTATATCCTTTGGTGTTATTTCATCGTAAAGATCTATAACGGAAACCATTTTTACCCAGTACGGACCTAATTGATTTGGCATAGCAACTCTTACGGGTTTTTCCTTTTCATCAATAGGTTCTCCGTTTACTTCCCAAGAAAGTATAACTTCATCTACTTCAAGCATTTCCTTATCTACCATGGTATAGTAGCCATCTCTACCGGTGATACCAATGCCAGCATATTCTCCTAAATCTATACCTTCTTCTTCAAGTAAACTTCTTAAAGTTGGTCCTTTTACCTTCATTTCAGTTTCTGTTCCAGTTGTATTGACAAGTGTTACGCTTCTTTCTACCTGAGGGTATTCTTTTATTTCTTCTACATCTATCCTTAAGCTTTCATTTTTGTAGTTTATAGCAAAGCTATTATCGTCTTTTTGCCAGATTTCTTGAGGAACTACATCCGGGACACTGGTCATTTCTATTCCATTATTAAGATAGTTATAGGCTCCAAGAGATGCATTTACTGAATTTACAACGGCTTTTGAACTTATAGTGGCTCCTGTTACTTGTATAATGTCTTCTGGATTTTCTTTATCTAGAACTACTAGATTTAAAAACTTGTTTCCTTTAATATTTAAGAATCTTTCTAAAAACCAGTTTGACTCTATATGTTCAGCATAATCTAAAGTTTCTTCATGCTGAAGAATTTTAACCTTCTTGATTTCGCCACTACTGTCTAAAGCTGTAAAAACATCTACCGGGCCGTTATATCCAACACAGGTAGATATAAATGCCTTTACTTCCCCATCTATTTCATATGCTCTTAAAACACCTGGAAAATTCAAAGAGATGAACATATCTTCACTTATATCATCAACTAGATTAACTTCTCCTGCTTCAGGATAGTATTCTTTTACCATCTGAAGTTCTTCTGAAGAAGAATCATTGACAGTAAAAAGCACTGTAACTAAAATTAATGTAAAAATAATAAAGGCTATGTAATATTTTTTGTTTTTCATAATTAACCTACTCCACAATTATTTTGTCGATATCCCTAACCCATTGAGGTTTGTTTACATCTCCCGGTTCTTTTTGGCCTATTACAAGCTTATAGGGAGGACCTTCTTCAGGATCGTATTCTTGACCATTTTCTTCCCAAGCCAGTATTACAGGAAGCTTTAGATCCTGATTTGTTTCATCTATATAATCATCTCTTTTAATTTGATCTACTGTAAATTCCATACTGTATCCATCTACAGCGATTACTTTTACCATAGAGGCTTCTTCAGAAATAAGAGCCTTCCCATTCAAAAGATTCCATAACTTAACTCCCTTAAAGTCCGTATATTCTGTTGTGCCAAAGCTGTTTAGAGAGTAAAAAGTACCTGTATATATTAAATCTTCCATTTTTTTTAAATCATCTAAATTTAAAAATAAAGGATTTTCTACACTACCTTCTATTTTTAAAAAGTTAATTTCTTCTTTTTGATTTTCTTCTTCATTTTCACTTTCTTGACTAATATCTTCAGGTTCGTCAGATGATACTTCTTCATTGCCTGGATCATCTGAAGATGAATCTTCACTTTCTGAATCTTCTTCGGTTATTTCTTCTACATCTTCACCATCTGATACTACTGAATTTTCAGAATCTTCCCTTGCCTCATTTTCTTCTATCTGATCTTTTTCTGCATCAGATTCTTCATTTTCAGATTTATCCAATTCTTCACTATCACCATCTTTGTTTAATTCATTATTTTGAGTATCTTGTTGTTCTGAAGGCCCTTCTTCTTCATGATTTTCAGGAGGAGTTACCTCCGGTTCGGGAGAACATCCTGTTAAAGAAAGGGAGAAAAGAATTATTAAAATTAGCAAGATACTAAAAAATTTATAACTTTTCATGTCCTGGTACCTCCTAAGGAGGGCTAAGCCCTCCTATAATTAATTACTTAAAAATCTTAAAAGCATTACTGCAGATTGTGCTCTAGTGGCATTAGTACTTCCTTTAAAAGTGCCGTCAGGGAAACCTTTCAATAGTCCAGCTTCTACAGATTTAGCAACATAGGTTTCGGCCCAAGTTGATACATTATCATTAAATTTTACCAATATTTTTTCAACCTCTTCTTCCGATAATTGAAGGTCGGTAATACTTGACAATAGAGAGGATATTTCTTCTCTTGTTATAGGATCATTAGGTTTAAAGCTTCCATCGTCGTATCCTTTTACAATTTCTTGTGATACTGCTGATGAGATATAAGGTGCAAACCAATCATCAGAGGAAACATCAGTAAATCCAGTCTCGGACTTATCAGTTTTTAAACCTAATATTCTAACCATCAGAGTTACAAATTCTGCCCTTGTTATTGATTCGTCAGGTCTAAAATTACCATTGTTTCCTTTTAGGTATCCTAAAGTTGTCATTTTTTCAACTTCATTTTCTGCCCAGTGAGATTTTACATCATCAAAGGTAGATCTATTTTCCTGAACTGCTGCACCGCCGTTTGTGCCTATCATAAGGTTGTCATCAGACCAATCTATAAAGTATGCATTGTTCCACTGGTTAGTAATAAATACTGTGCTTCCGTTGTATTTTTCTGTAATATTTCCTATGCCTTCTGATTTTACTACTCCACTCTTTAAAGTAGCTATATAGAAAACATCTTTATCTTGTTTATCTGTTATGAGAAGTCTAATATCGTCATCTTCACTAATATCCGGATATAAATCTTCTGCTTTATATACTGTTCTTTCATCATTTTTAATATAGTCGATTTCTCCATGGCCGAAGCCTGGAGCATTTCCTGACCTTACTATCCAAACTCCACCATCAGAATCCATAGATATGCTCCTCACCCAGTTCAAATTGAAGTTAGTTTGGTCAAAACCTTCGTAGGTATCTATTGAACCATCTGAGTGTAAATGCTGATAACCACCTATGTAAGAGGATGTACCATCATTATTTTCTACTATATCAGGATAATATCCAAGCCAGACTCCACCTTGACCATCGGGTTCCAAAGCATCTACAGAGTAAGGTAATAGACCTTCTGCTTCAGTATACAGAGTCCAATTATCTTCAGAGTCAATATATACAGCACCGTTTTTACCACCTATCC
>CAZNLP010000182.1:0-3903 GCA_964574015.1 uncultured Clostridia bacterium
CCATGGTCATATTAAGATATATCATAGCTAAATATATATCTTCAAATTTACTATCGATTTTCTTCCTTATTTTTTTGATTTCATCAGTTCTTGCCATCATTTCCTTAACCAAAATATTTCTTTTCTTATCAAGAAGTTTATACCCTTTTTTAGAAAATTCAAGCATAGATTTAGATTTTATAAGATTTGCTTTAGTTGGAGTCATTTTACTCATCTAATCACCTTCATAGTATTTATTTAAAAGATCATCGCTTAATCTATCCAATTCATTTTTAGGTAAAATTGATAAAATTTTCCATCCTAAATCAAGACTTTCTAATATTCCTCTATTTTCATTAAACCCTTGATTTAAAAATTTATTTTCAAATTTTCTTCCGTATTCCATATATTTTTTATCAGTTTCAGAAAGATCTTCTTCTCCAATTATCTGGGCTAAGGATCTTATTTCCTGTACTCTTGAGTACGATGAGAAAAGCTGATTTGCAAGTAATGGATGGTCATCTCTTGTATATTCTTCTCCTATTCCATCCTTCATCAATCTTGATAAAGAAGGTAATATATCAACCGGAGGATAAACATTGCTATTGTATAAATCTCTAGATAAAGCTATCTGTCCTTCTGTGATATATCCGGTTAAGTCGGGAATAGGATGAGTAATATCATCATTTGGCATCGTTAGTATAGGTAAAAAAGTTATGGAACCCTTTTTATCTTTCAACATACCTGCTCTCTCATAAAGAGAAGCTAAATCAGAATATAAATAACCAGGATATCCCTTTCTACTAGGAATTTCTTCTCTCGATGATGACAGTTCTCTCAAACCTTCACAGTAGCTGGTCATGTCAAGCATTACAACAAGAATATTCATGTCCTCTTCAAATGCTAAGAACTCAGCTGCAGTTAATGCACATCTTGGATTGCTAAGTCTCTCTGAGACGGGATCATCAATATAGTTCATAAACATAACTACATTATCTATAGTGCCACTTTCTTCAAATTTTTCTTTAAAATACAAAGAATCATCCTTAGTTATTCCAATAGCAGAAAAAACTAAAGCAAATTTTTCATCTTCATCTTCTGATATTTTACCCTGATTAACTATTTGAGCTGCCAACTCTTTATGACTTAATCCATTGCCTGAAAAAATCGGTAATTTTTGTCCTCGTATAAGTGTTGTGAGTACATCTATAGAACTAATTCCTGTTTGTATGAAATTTTTTGGATATTCTCTTGCGACAGGATTTATTGGCCTACCATTTATATTATATTTCTTTTTAGAGTAAATAGGTCCACCTTTGTCTATAGGTTTTCCAATTCCGTTAAATGTTCTTCCTAATATTTCTTTTGAAAGACTTATTTCGAATGGTTTTCCAGTAAATTTGATAGACGCATTTACGGAGCTTATGCTAGAAGTTCCTTCAAAAACTTGGGCAACAACCATATCTCTGTCTATTTTGACAATTTTACCCAATCTCTTTTCTTTCTCAAGTTTAATTTCTATTATTTCACCGTATTTTGCTTCCTTAATATTTTCCAAAAATATTAAGGGTCCTTCTATTTTTTTTATGTTTAAATATTCTTTTAGCATTTTATCACCCTAGGTATTCTTTTTCTAAATCATCGTAATACTCATCTATTTCTTTGTGTATATCATCAATTTTTTCGTAATTATCATTCGGTACGTTGTATTTAACCTTAATAACTCTATCGAAAATTTCTTTGCTCTCTACTTTAGAAATTGGTATTCCTTTTTTAACACAGTATATTGATCTATCGTAAAGATAAGAAATTAATTCAAGCATTTTAAATTGTTTATTCAAAGGAACATATCTGTCTTCCTCATGAAAAGCATTTTGTTGTAGATATCCAACTTTGATAATTCTTCCTATTTCAAGTACTAACCTTTGAGAATCCGGAAGAACATCTTTTCCAACAAGCTGAACAATATCCTGAAGTTTATTTTCTTCCTGTAGAATTTCCATTAATTTATTTCTAAGTTGAAAAAAATCCTCATCTACATGATTTTTATACCATTTATCAAGTATTTTAATATATCCACTAAAACTATCCAGCCAGTTGATGGAAGGATAATGCCTCTCGTTTGCCAACTTCTTATCTAAGGCTAAAAAAACATTAACAAATCTTTTTGTATTTTCCGTTACCGGTTCCGAAAAATCTCCACCTGCCGGTGATACTGCTCCAATAGTAGTTATAGAACCTTCAATATTGTTTAAAGAAACAAAATAGCCCGATCTTTCATAAAATTGTGCTAATCTTGATGCTAGATATGCAGGGTATCCTTCTTCTGCAGGCATTTCTTCAAGTCTTCCACTTATTTCTCTTAAAGCTTCCGCCCATCTCGATGTTGAATCGGCCATTATAGCTACATTATATCCCATATCTCTGTAGTATTCTGCCATTGTTATTCCTGTATAAATACTAGCCTCTCTTGCTGCAACAGGCATATTTGAAGTGTTTGCAATAAGTATAGTTCTCTCCATTAAAGGTTTGCCAGATTTAGGGTCAATAAGTTTAGGAAATTCTTCAAGAACATCCGTCATTTCATTTCCTCTTTCTCCACAACCTATATATATTATGATATCTGCATCAGACCATTTTGCCAGTTGGTGCTGAGTGATAGTTTTTCCAGTACCAAATCCACCGGGAATAGCAGCACTACCTCCTTTTGCTATTGGAAAAAACGTGTCAATAACTCTTTGCCCAGTCACTAAAGGTTTTGTAGTTCTTAATCTTTCTAAGGTTGGTCTTGCATCTCTTACAGACCATTTTTGGTACATTTTTATTTCATGTACATCGCCTTTTTCATCTTTTATCCTTATTAAAACATCATCAAGTGTGTATTCGCCGTTACTTTTAATCTCATCTACTTCCCCTTCTAAATCAGGAGGAAGCATTATTCTATGCTTTATTAATTCAGTTTCTTTTGTAACTGCAAAAATCTGTCCTTTTGAAAGCTTTTCTCCTTTTTCTGCTATAAATTTAACATCCCATTTTTTATTAAAATCAATTGATGTTAATCCTATACCTTCCGGGATAAAATTTCTATCTATTTTCCTTATTTCATTTAAAGGTCTCCCTATACCATCAAAAATATTTCCTAGTAGCCCTGGTCCTAAGTTTATAGACAAAGGATCATTTAGTCCTATGATTTTTTCATCTAATCCTAAGCCTTCTGTCTCTTCGTATACCTGTAGCGTTGCAATACCTCCATCAATAGAAATTACTTCTCCTATTAATTTATGTTCGCCAACTAAAACCATTTCTCTCATTTTAAATGATTTCATATTTTCACCCTTAACTACAGGACCGTTCACATATATGATTTTGCCTTCGTTATTCTCCAACATTTTCACCTTCTCTACTGATGAATATCTCCTTAACTAAATATCCTATGTATTCAGAATTCTCTGCAATTTTACTATCTATAGTAAAATCATATTTTATATTATGATTTTTTATTACATAAAAACCACCGATTATGTCATCGGATAATTTTACATTATAATTTGATAAGTCAAGTAAATCTTTATCTTTTTCTCTTAAAGTAATTTCGGCATAATCTTCATCACTGATTTCTTTTAAGACGTTTTTTAATTCTTCTTTAATATACTCATTATATTCTGGTGTATCCAAGTGCTTCTTTATATTTTCGTGTAAATACTCATCAAATTTATTTAGTATCTTTCCTTTTTCTTCAAGTATTCTTTTCTGTACCTTAACCTTTGCTTTTGATATCATTTGTTTTTTTTCTTTCTCAGCTTCTTTTCTTATTTTATCTATAGTCTCTTTTTTTTTTTTTCTTTTTTCTTCTTCAATTTTTTTTTATCTATTTTTATTTTTTTTTTTTTTTTTTTTTTTTTTTTTTTTTTTTTTTTTTTTTTT
>CAZNLP010000183.1:0-2499 GCA_964574015.1 uncultured Clostridia bacterium
AAAACTGTTAAACCCATTATAACTGTATAATCTCTATTTAAAATTCCATTTATTAAATGCTGTCCTAATCCAGGAATAGCAAATATTTTTTCTATAACAAGACCTCCAACTAAAACACTTGCAGTAATAGGGCCTATTATAGATAATACTGGTAATATTGAATTTCTTAATATGTGTCTAAATATAATAATTTTTTTTGGCATTCCTTTAGCTTTAGATGTACGTATACAGTCTTGACCTAAAATTTCTAAAGTACTTGATCTCATAAGCTTAGTTATAAAAGCTAATGGATATGCTCCCAAAGCAATTATAGGTAAAATAGCTTGTTTAGGAGTTCCCCATAGTGCAGCTGGAACCCATCTTAGCTTATATGCAAATACATACATCAATAATGTTGCGATAATAAAATTCGGGACTGAAATAAGTATAGTTGTAACTATAAGCGATAGTCCATCCTGCCACTTATTATGGTTTAATGCTGAAATCATACCAGCTGGAATACCTAAAACAAGAGCAAAAATAAGGGCAAATATACCAATGGTAGCAGATATAGGAAAACCTCTTGCTATCAAATCGTTTACCGTTTCAGTAGGGTATCTAAAAGAAGGTCCAAAG
Source organism: uncultured Clostridia bacterium (assembly GCA_964574015.1). Taxonomy (GTDB): domain Bacteria; phylum Bacillota; class Clostridia; order Tissierellales; family Dethiosulfatibacteraceae; genus UBA8670. The sequence continues at coordinate 616 of CAZNLP010000183.1, forward strand.
TCACCTCTTAATAAATTACCCATATAGTCAACATATTGCTTAGTTATAGGATCATCTAAGTGATACCTAGCATTAAGATTGTTAAGTATTGGTTCAGGAAGAGCTTTGTCTCTTGTAAATGGTCCTCCCGGCATAGCATGAGCTAAAAAGAAAGTTAATGTTGCTATTAACCAAAGTACTATAATTCCTATAAGAATTCTTTTAAATATATATTTTAACAATAACTTCACCTCTTCTATGTTAAATTTTAAGATATAATCTTTGTTAATGATTAAAGCGCTTTAACAGCGCTTTAATCATATAATTAGATATTTTCTATTGAATGTCAGCCCATTTAAAATCAACAAGATTTAATATATTTCTATAAACTCCTGTCACTCTTTCACTTTCTAAATAAGATACCCCTTCAACATTTATAGGTATAAGAGGCATGTCTGCCATTAATATAGCTTCTGCTTCATGCATTTTTTCCATTCTTAAGTTTTCATCAACACTACTATTTGCTTCTTCAATCAATTTATCATAATCTTCATTATTATACTGCATACTATTTTGTCCACTTTTACTAGTAGCAAGTTCTAGGAATGTCATAGGGTCTAAATAATCTCCATACCATCCTGAAAATGTCATGTCAAAATCATATGATTTACGTCTTTCTGAAGCTACTTTACTTTCAACAGTCCTAATATCTATATTTGTAATATTTAAGTTTTGTTTCCACATTTCTACACAAGCATCAACTATGGCTTTAGTTTTTTCATTGGAACTAACCATAACTTCAAATCCTGAGAATCCTGCACCATCTGGATATCCTGCTTCTGCAAGCAACTCCTGTGCTTTTTCAACGTTTTCTTCTATAAGTACTCCACCAACATCTCTAAAATCTCTACCGTCATCAATCATTCCGGTTGGCACATATCCTGTAGAAGGTGATGATCCTGCTTTTATAACGTTTTTAACAATACTTTCTCTATCTAGAGCCATAGATAATGCATTTCTAACTCTTGCATCATCCAAAGGTGCTCTTTGAGTGTTTATTGAAATAAATCTTGTTGCTATTACAGCTTGCTTTTTTAAAACTCCTTCTTCTTCTAAACGTTCTAACTCTGTTACTGGAATGTTTTGAGATGTAATATCAAGCTGTCCTGTTTCCCACATTGTAAGCTCTGTGCTACCTTGTTCTACCATCAAGAATTCTATTTTATCTAAATTTACATTTTCACTATCCCAGTATTGTTCGTTTTTAACTACAGTAATTTTCTCTCCATGTTTCCACTCTTCCATCTTGAAAGGTCCATTAGAAATTATACTTTCTTCTTTAGATCCCCATTCTATATCTGCTTCTACAATATTGCTATTTACAGGGTGATATGTTGGAAATGAAACAAGACCTAAGAAATATGGTGTTAAATTTTCCAATGTAACTTCAAGAGTTTTTTCATCTACTGCCTTAACTTGCACTTCTTCTAGAGCTTCTTCTATTTTAGCATCCGAATCATCTTGAGAAATATCTATTTGATTTAATGCTGCTCCTCCTTTAATATAGTAAAGCATATACGCATACTCTGAACCAGTTCTAGGATCTAAAACTCTTTTCCATGAATAAACAAAATCCTCAGCAGTAATTGGATCACCATTTGAAAACTTAGCATCTCTTAGTTTAAAAGTATAAGTATTTGTCTCTTCATCTACTGTCCATTCTTCTGCTATACCCGGTAAAACACCACCTGGACCTTGTCTAGTAAGACCTTCAAACAACTGAACAATTAATGTGTTTTCATTAGTAGTACTACTAAGAGCTGGGTCTACCGATCTTGGATCAGATTGAATGTTATAAGTAACAACTTTTAGCTCATCTTCTTCACTTTGTTCTTCTTCTCCATT
>CAZNLP010000183.1:2599-3900 GCA_964574015.1 uncultured Clostridia bacterium
GTTCTTCTTCTCCATTCGGTTCCTCATTTTCTCCATTACCTTCTTCATTTACCGGTTCACTATTACAACCAACAAACATAGTCATAACTAATACTAAAACTAGAAATAAAACTAAACTTTTTTTCATAATTTTTTACTCTCCTTTATTTTTTATAAATTTAACTTACAATTAACTAATTGAATTAAATTAATAAACCCCCTTTCAATTTTTACTAAAATATTTGTATTCCAGTAAAGTTATTGAAAATATATTTAAAATGACCTCTTCAAAGCTTTAATAATTTTTATTATATTTAGACCTTATTTGTTTCTTTGAAAAGCCATTCTTTTTCATTTTTATCTAGATAAGGAGACAGTGTTTCAAATACTTGTTTATGATAGTCATTCACCCATTTTTTCTCCTCATCATTCAATAAACTTACATCAATACCTTCTAAATCAAATGGACACATAGTGAGTTGAGTAAATTTGTAAAACTTTCCATACTCTGTTTCTATATGTTTTTCAACATACTGCATATTTTCCAATCTTATTCCATGTCTATCTTCTTTATAAACGCCCGGCTCATTTGACATCACCATATTTTCCTCTATCTCCATGTCGGAATAAGGTACTCCATAAAGTCCAATGGCAGGTGGGAATTCATGTACACTTAAGTAAAAACCAATACCGTGACAGCTTCCTTTTAAATGTTCTATTCCGTATTTATATAAGTGGCTTCTTCCTGCTATATCCAAATTCGCTCCTACAATACTTTCTCTAAAATATGTATTTGCAGTTCCAATAAGAGCTTTGAGCACTAATGTATAGTCTCTTCTTTCTTCATCTGTTATATTTCCTAAAACTATAGTTCTAGTAATATCTGTTGTTCCGTCAAGATACTGTCCGCCGGAATCTACAAGAAGCATTCCTTCTTTTTTTAATTCATAGTTGTTTTTTTCATTTGCTTTATAGTGGCATTTCGCTGCATGTTCTTTATATGCTGAAACAGTATCAAAACTTAATCCTCTGTTAAGAGGTTGTTGTTTTCTCAAATTTAATAGCTTTTCTTCAACAGTTAATTCTGTTATTTTTTCTTTTCCAATACTGTTTTTTAACCAATATAAAAACTTAACCATAGCTATTCCGTCTTTAATTAAACAGTTTTTAAAATTTTTAATTTCCACTTCATTTTTCTTAGCCTTTAATCTCAATGTAATATCATTTATTTCACATTTATTTGCATTTTTACCTATTGAATTATAAGTTAAGTAATTTGTTTTTTTAGGGTCTAATAAAACTTTTTTATTATCTTTTATTTT
>CAZNLP010000184.1:0-3872 GCA_964574015.1 uncultured Clostridia bacterium
AATCAACATCATTTAACCAGTTTTTGTACCATTTATAATAGTAAGGCTTAATTTTTTGATATTTATCTGCAAATTCTTTTCCTTCTTTACTTAATCCTTTCTTCGCCTGTTTACGAACTTCTTTATATAGTAAGTCTGTATCTATAGTTAAGAACTTTCTATCTTCCATTACAACCTTACCACCTACGACTACTGTATTTACATCGGTTCCTTTAGCTCTATGTATAAAAAGTTCTGCTATATTTAGCTTATCTGAACAGTAAGGATCTTCTAAAATTTCTTCTAAATCAACCAAAATTGCATCCGCTTTCATGCCTTCTTTTAGAGCTCCTACTTCTCCGTCAAATCCACAAACTCTTGCAGAATTTACTGTTCCCATTTTTAATACATCAAAAGCATTTAGAGCAGGGCTTTTTTCTAAATCAAATTCAGGTATACGATTTAATCTGTGTATCATTCTCAGCTCCATAATAGCATCTTCATCGTCATTTATTCCCTTATCATCTATCCCCAGTGCAACATTTACACCGGCTTTGTTTAAATAGTATACTGGAGATATTCCATTTCTAACTGCGAGATTGCAACTTGGGTGATTTGTTGTGGATGCATTTTTCGAAGCTAAAAGTTCGATATCTTTTTCAGTAAGATATACTGCATGACCTAAGACTAAATTTTCATCAACAAGTCCTATGTCATCTAAATGTTCAAGTAAAGATTTTCCGTATTTTTTTAATCCGTATGCTTTTTGAATTTTAGTTTGAAGAGTATGAATATGTATAGGAATCTTTCCTAATTTATCCGCTTTTTGTTTTACATTTTGCAGAAAAGAATCTTCACATCCCTGAACCCAGCTTGGCCCTAATATAATTCTAGTATCTTCATCATTAAATTTATCGTATAAGCCATCAAATATTTCAAAAAAATACTCTTCTACTTCTTTTTTATCATAGTATACCATCGGTCTTGCAAATTCTTTTAAATCTTCCGGCAAAGTTTCAAAAAAATCTTTATCGTCTAAAGCAAGAGTATTTTTATTCCGAACACCAGGTGAATATGCTGACCTTATTCCAACCTTTCTGTAATTTTCTACTGCCTTTACAGCTTTTTCATGTAAATCAGGAGCCTCTCCCCAATTGTTATGATGTAATGTAGTACATCCACTTCTTAAATGTCTTACTGCACACATCATTGCATTTAAATCGGGATCTATCTCGTATAAGTACGCCCAATCAATTAATGCATTTTCTAAGTAATCATAAGGTACTCCTCTTTGAATGCAACTCAAACCCCAACCATGGCTATGTCCATCTATCAAGCCGGGCATCAAAAGTTGCTTACCGTTTCCTTTTACTTCAGCATCTGGATACTTTTCTTTTAATTTCTTATAGTCACCCACTTCTTCTATAGCATCTTCTGAAATAAATACTGCTCCATCTGTCAATATTCCTTTTTCTCCTTCTCGAGCATCTGTAATAACATACCTTCCACGTAGTATGATACTCATAGTACTGCCTCCTTTTTTATTTTATTAACACTTAAAAGCATTAATTAATTACTGAATAATAAACAAATAAATGACTTTAGTTTTAGATATTTTTTCAAAAAAAGGTGATACTTTTCTTCAGCATCACCTTTAGTTTTGTATTTTTAAATTTATTTTATTATATCACTATCTGGGTATATGTTCAATTTGCAATTTTACTCTATGTTCATTATATATTCTTGTTTATCGGGTATAACTATAATGGTTGTTATTTTATTTTAAAAACAGTTTTAAAATTGGAGGTTTGTTATGAAAATTAGTGATATTGTAAATTCATATGGAGAAAACCACACTCCATATCAGGGCAATTTAGTTAATCATTTGCCTATGGGACAGCTTGCAGTATATAAATTGACTAAAGATTTGGAAAAAACCAAGTCTTATTCTGAGCTTTACATTGAAAATAGGGATATCAATAAGGTAAAGGAATTTTTTGATGAAGTTGAAAATTTTGAAGACGCTTTAGGTGAAAGAAGTCAATACGAGTCTTTACTTAGCTTTCTAAAAAAAGAAATTACTCATAATAATGTTTACTACTATATTGAAAAAATGCTAAACGATTACCCTTTAGGTATGTCCTCTGGCTTGTTTCACGTGCTTATAAGACTAGCTTATGCTTACGAAGGATACGAACTAGATAGAGATTATTTGCCCGAAGTAAGAAGAGCAGTTGCTTACTATATTACCGCATATAGAGAAGCTGATCAATTTACAAGAAAAGTAATAGGTGATGATATTCTAAAAGAAGCTTCAAGTCTTTATAGTAATACCGAAGTACAAAGAATACTCTCTGAAAAAAATTCTCTCGGGCAAAAAATGAAAGCTCTTTATGATAATAAAGAATATATGCAAAATGGCTTTGTAGTGGATGGTGGCGAGGATGCAAAACTTAAAGCTGTACTTAATCTTTCTTTAAATGCCTATCTTAATTCCGGAAGTATAGTAGCACTACATTGTATTACAGGTACTCATGCATTAATAGTACTAAAAACATTTCAAAAAGATTTTAATAAGAATATCGATATCCTTACAACATGTATACTTACTCATCTCATTGCCGCAGAGTTAGGTGACTATAAGACACCTAATTACAGTTTGGAAGAATTGAGTTGGGATGATTTAAATTATAAAATAGAAGAAGAAAAGGATGTTCATGCTGTAAAGCTTGACTATACCTCTCAAGTATTAAATAATCTATACCCTGATAATAGATATATTGTTTCTGCTGCAAAAAGATTACATAAACTTAAGTAAATCTCAAAAACTATTTATTACTTGAATTAAAAAAAGAAAAAGAATATAATATTAAAATAGTGCGCCCTTAGCTCAGTCCGGATAGAGCATCTGACTTCGGATCAGAGTGCCACAGGTTCAAATCCTGTAGGGCGCACCAATTTTATGAATTTTGCTCTTGTATTACTTCAGAATCAGGTGTCTTAAACCAGTGGGTTGTTTTATTAGCTATTTTTACTAGGGTTAGCATAACAGGTACTTCAACAAGTACTCCTACTATTGTAGCCAATGCTACTGGTGATGTTGCACCAAATATGGAAATAGCTACAGCAACAGCTAATTCGAAAAAGTTCGAAGCTCCTATCATTCCTGCTGGTGCTGCTACATCATGTGGCAGTTTTAGTATTCTAGCTGCTATATAAGCTATAAAGAAAATAAGGAATGTCTGTATAGTAAGTGGTATAGCTATTAGAAATATATGTAGAGGATTTTCTAATATTACTGTTCCCTGAAAAGAAAATATAATTATTAGAGTTAACAATAATCCTCCAATAGTTATATTGTCAAACTTAGGTAAAAAGGTCTTTGTAAAATACTCTTCACCTCTTGTATTAATTATATGCATTCTAGTTAAAACTCCCGCTGTAAGAGGTATAACTACAAATAAAATAACTGACATTAACAGAGTAGCCCATGGTACGTGCACCCCTCCTACTCCTAATAGAAAAGCAACAATTGGTGTGAAGGCTATCAAAATTATAAGGTCGTTTGTTGCAACTTGTACTACTGTATATGCTGGATTTCCTCTTGTAAGGTGGCTCCATACAAATACCATAGCTGTACAAGGTGCTGCTCCAAGAAGTACAGCTCCTGCTAAATAATCCCTGGCCAAATCTTGAGGTATTATTCCTTTAAAAACTATAAAAAAGAAAAATGATGCTATTCCAAACATTGTAAATGGCTTAATCAACCAATTAGTTGTCCAGGTTAAAAATAGGCCTTTTGGATTTTTACCAACGTCTTTAACACTTTGAAAATCAACTTTCATCATCATTGGATATATCATAATCCAAATTAAAATAGCAATAGGTATTGA
>CAZNLP010000185.1:0-3857 GCA_964574015.1 uncultured Clostridia bacterium
ACTCTTCCTATCATAGTTTATGTTACATTTAATTAATTTTTTCAATTATAAAATAGAATTATCAGTTTGTCAACTATTATTTTTCTCCATTTTCTTCTTTATACTTTGGATGCCCTTTAATTCTTTTCCTTGATATTAACTTGCTGCATGTGTAGCAGTAGTAACTTTCTGCACCACATGAAAGTGTCTTTTCTAAATCATCACCACAATCTGGGCATTCATATGTATTTTTTTCTTTATTTTCAGTCATAATTATCTTCCTCCATTAATTTTAAATATATTATAACATTTATTCATTTATTTTCAAGAAATGACTATTATATTTATATGTTTTCCCTTCTATAAAGGATAAAATAAGTGAGCACTGTTGCTATTAAAAAAGGTATTATCAAAGCTTTTACAGAATATATTAATCCATTGGAATCGGCAAGTCCACTGAAAATTATCATAGTTAAGGAACCTATTCCTCCTGGTATACCCATTATTATTCCTGTAGCAAATGATTGGCTGTCTGGGATAATTTTATGGCTTACTAAAACTCCTACAGTATTTGTAAGAGAAGTACAAAACCCCAAAGTTCCAACACCTACTGCAGCTATCCAACTGCCCCCGTATCCAATTAAAGCCAAGCTTATCAAACTTAGCAGCATTCCAAAAATAAAAACTTTTTTCTCTCCTATTTTGTCTATTAGTATTCCTCCACTCATTGTTCCTATAGGTCTTCCTAAAAGGTGAATGGACAATAAAGCAGCTCCGTAAGCAAAGTTTTTAAGAAAAAGAATTTGAATACCATAGGTTATAATAAATCTCCCACTCAAAACTTTCATTATACTTATATATATTAGTATACCTAACCAAAACATACTTTTTTTAGATAAATTTAGTTTTTTTACTTCTTCAATCTTATCTCCAATATTATCTTTTTTTCTATTTTCATATGTATCTATTTTTATATTTTGAACTTCTGAATAAAACATAAATCCAGCTACTAATAATCCAGGTAAGGCAAGATATACTATTTTTTCTATTCCAAATTTATTAGCAATCCATAGTCCTACTATGGAAGCAACAGTTCCTGCAAATCCCCCTATAGTCATAAATATTGATAGGCTAGTTCCTTTAGCATTTCTTCCTAAAGTTACTGCTGTAGTAGATCCTAAAGGATGATAAAGGGCTGAGGCTGATGAACCTAGTACTATAACTAAAAGTAAAATATAAAAATTACTAATTACACCAGATAAACTTATAAAAACCGATATCCATATTATTGAAATAATGAGATGTTTTGGTTTCCCTTTTTTATCTGATAACAAACCAAATACCGGCTGCAGTAATGACGAGAATACAAGCACTGCAACCGAAATCATTCCTTGTTGAGTTAAATTCAAACCCAACTTATATGCAAAATACACAGAGATAGGTGCTATTAATCCAACAAAAAAATCATTTGTGAAGTGACCAATTGATACAGCTATAAGCTGTTTGAAGCCTTTATTTTCTAATGAATATTTAATTTGTTCCATTAATGTTCTCCGATTTAGTTTTTTGTTTCGATTAAGTATAACAAAATAGTTTATTTATTTCAATTTAGTTATCCGATAACTCCTCGAATTCAACTTTCCCATTTCTATATAAAGCAACATATTTAAATCCTGACTCTTCAAGCAGTTTGTAAGCTTTTAATATATCTCTTCCTACATTTTGAGAAATATGTGAGTCTGAACCAACAGTTACAATCGTTCCCCCAAGTCTTTTATACATTTTTAGTATCTCTATATTAGGCATAAAATCTCCCATTTTTTGTCTCATTCCTGAAGTGTTTATTTCAATACCTTTACCATTCTCTATAACAGATTTAAGTATATCTCTAATTTCACTTCTATATTTTTTAAGGTCAATTTCCACACCCATTCTTGAGGCATATCTTCTCACTAAATCCAAATGAGCTATACAATTAATGTTCTGAATCTTCGTAATTTTATTCAACTCCTCAAAATAAAACATTACATTTTCATTAGAACTTATTGAAAAATCAATATCTTTTAAATCTTTTTCATTTAATCCCTTGTGCTGTGCTCCTAATACATAATCAAAATTCAATTCTCTATAAATTTCTTTTAATCTATTTTTATTATTTTGAGGTTGCCCTAATTCAACTCCAATTTTTATTTCAATTTTATTGCTATATTTTTTTTTGAAGCTTTTAAGTATTTCTTCTCTTTTTTTAAAATACTCTACAGAATAATAGTCTTTATCTTCATCGCATTCCAAATGGTCGGTTAAAGCTAAAATTTTTATTTTTTTATCTAAAGAATTATTAATTATGTCTTCTAATTCAGCTTTGCTGTCTGGTGAAAAATTACTGTGAACATGATAATCTAATATATACATCTATTAAAAACTCCTTTTAATATTTTTGATGATTTAATGTTTTTTGTTATATAATATTATTATATATTTAATCATTTAATAAAAATTTACTTAAAAAAGTTATCATAGCATTTATAATAACTCAAGATTAAACAATATTCAAAATAAAAGAATTTCAGTTATTATCAAAAGTGGTACAATAGCAAATATATATTTAATTAAAAGAGGAGTTAACTATGAAAGAAAATGATTTTAAATACCATTATATTGAAAAACAGGAAGTAAGTTTACAAGATTTGAAAATCCAAGGTAGAATTCTAGATTTAGGCGGTGGCGGTGAAGGTATAATAGGAAAAATCTTTGGAGACAAAGTTGTATCTATCGACCCCAGCAAAAGAGAACTGAAAGAAGCTGCAGATGGGCCTTTGAAAATAGTAATGGACGGCACATCTCTCAAATTTTTAGATGATACTTTTAATAATGCTACTTCATTTTTCACATTTATGTTTATTCCAAACTCCAAGCACAAAGACGTAATTAAAGAAATATATAGAGTACTAAAATCTGGTGGTAATTTTTATATTTGGGATGTTAAAATTCCAGAATTTGATGAATCTTTAGGTTTAAATAAAGATATAACTCTTTACGTTTTTCCTTTAATAATTAATTTAGACAATGAGAAAATTGATACTGGTTACGGTACCAAATGGTATTCAAATCCTCAGTCTCAAAAATATTTTATAGATTTATGCGAAGATATTGGTTTTAAACTTATATCAAATAAGGAAGAAGGTGAAACTTTTAAATTAATATTTGAAAAATAATTATAACTCTTTTATTAATATATTTTACATTCCAAAAAGTAACCTTAGTTACATCTCTTTTTCTATAATCCTTATATAATTGCAGTATAAAGATTATAAGGAGGATTCTCATGAAAAAAGCTTTGCAGATAATTTTTTTAGCAGCATTCATTTTTATAATGGTAATAAGTAGGGTTCAGTTATGGCTTGGTATTTTCTTGATTTCTTTACTTTTAGCTCCATTTTTAGGAAGAATATACTGTGGATATATTTGTCCTATTAATACTTTGAGCCAAGCAACTCAAAAAATATCTAAAAAGAAAAAAATTAAGGTGCCTAACTGGATTAAACATCCTTATGTAAGATATATTGCCCTCGGTCTTTTGGTAGTAGTTATGGTTTTTTCTATAAGATCAGGTAAAAAACTACCTATACTTCCTCTTTTAACAGGAGTAGGAGTACTTCTTAGTTTGATATTTGAAGAAGCATTGTGGCATAGATATCTATGTCCCTACGGAACTCTGCAATCTATATTTGCGAAAAAGACAAAAAAAGGCTATGAAGTAGATTCGGAAAAATGCATAAGCTGTGGTAAATGTTCAAAGGTATGTCCGGATGATGCAATTTACGGTAAAATAGCCCTAATAGATAAGTCCGAATGCCTACTTTGTGGTCGTTGTGCAG
>CAZNLP010000186.1:0-3852 GCA_964574015.1 uncultured Clostridia bacterium
TTTGAGCTCCTCTGATGGAAGTTTTACAAAACATTACTATTGTTTTATCTGGTGTTATTCCTATATCAGTATAATCATTCTGTATATCTTTAGGAGACTTAAATGCTCCTGTTGAGTAGTTATTATTTTCATAATTATATAATACTGATCCTGGAATAGTTCCTGCATTAAATTCTTCTTGTGTTCTTGTATCTAATATAACTATATCTTCTTGAGGTTCATTTAAGTATCCTTCAATTTCTTCTTTTGTGGCTATATACTCAGTTTTTAGTTCTTCTGCTTTAAATTCAGCTTTTTTTATTTCAGGAACCTCTTGAACAAATTCAGTCCCTTCTTTTGCTATAGCATTAACACCACCATTGATAATCTTCACATTTTCGTGTCCATATACTAATAGTGTCCACCATAGTCTCGAAGCATCCATATTATTATTGTTATCATAAACTAAAACTAATGTATCGTTAGATATTCCTCTACCACTCATAACATTTTCTATTCGAACTTTCGGTGCCAACATATTAGGGTATGGTCTATCTGTAACTATTGCATTCCTGGGAATACATACAGCGCCTTTTACATGGTAAGATTCATATTCGACTTCAGTACGTGCATCAACAAGTACAACATTGTCATTTTCAGCTAATTCCAAGGCTTCGCTTGGTGTTATTATTACTGTTCCTTCTTCTTCAAAGTCGTATGTAGCACAGCCGCCAAGACCAGCTAACAATGCTAATATTAAAGAAGCAACTAATATTAAAGATATTTTTCGCATTTCTACCTCCATTCCTTTCATTTAAAGTGTTTTTTATTATTATTGTTAAATATTACACAATATATTATATGATAAAAGACTTAATTATAGGTACCGTCTTTTATTATACTGTATTTGATTAGATTATATCCTTTATTTTTTTAGAGAAATTATGTATAATAAATATTGATATTTAAATGAAAGATGGTATTATATGAAAATTAAAATAGCTAATTTCAAGAAACTTATAGAAGAAAAAGAAATTGAAATATTTTTAACACTTTATTTTATTCTAAATATTAGTTTTTTAACTAACTATCCTTTTATGCATTCTGATGAATCCTGGTTAAGTGGTTTATCAAGAAACTATATAGGAAAGAGTTCCCCGGTTACTACTGAAACTTTTTTTGATCTTCTTCCCAGGTTTCCTCACAGTATAAAAATTATTTTTCATTATATTCAAGTAGTTTTTATTAAGATATTTGATTACAATTTATTTTCTGTAAGATTAATTTCTTTAATATTTGCAGTATTGTCTTTATATATCATATATAGAATCGGTAGAAAAATATTTTATTCTAAAAGGTTACCTTTAATATTAGTTTTTTTAATATCTTTTGATATACATTTTATATATACTTCACACTTTGCAAGACAGGAAATTGTTATTTTATTTCTACTGCTTTTAAGTTTATACTTATACATTGATTTGAACAAAGAAATAAAAAAACCTGTTATACTTGGTATAATAACAGGTCTTTCAATTGGTATTCATCCAAATAGTTTATTTATAGCTGCTTTAATAGGTTCATTTTATCTCTTTGATATTCTAATTAATAAAGAAAAAAAATTGAAGCACTTATTAATATATGTGGCCACAGTTGGTGTATTTGCAGTTTTTTTTATTATTTTAAGTTTATATTTTGATCCCAACTTTTTTACTAACTACAAAACTTTCGGAGATCAGTTTAATGTATTTGCTGAACCGATTTCAAGAATTAGTGAAATTAAAAATTTCTACCTTAAACTTTTTTATCAGGTAAGTGGCACCTATTATATTCCTAATATTAAATTACAGTTAATTCTATTTCCAATATTATTAATAATAAATCTGTTCAAATTCATTTATTATGATGAATTTCCTGGAAGTAAAAAAGTCGGGTTAATATTATTTGGAGTTATTGCTTTAAACATTACTTATATTGTTATTGGAAGATATAATCAAACAAGCATAATATTTATTTTCCCGTTATTTTGGATGATTTTTATTCTGACATTCCAAAACATAAAGTTTCATAAATATATATATATTGTTACTATTTCAATGGTTTTAGTTATTTCTATAATAAACATAAAGCCATATCTTAATAATGATTATAATAATTATCTTAATAATATAAGGACTTTCATTGATAGGGATGATACCGTATTGGCTAATCTAAATGCAGAGTATTATTTTGAAAATGGAAAGCTATTTGATTACAGGAATTTACATTATCTCAAGGAAAACAATATGACCTTTAGTCAATATATAGATAAGAATAATATAGAGTTTATTATATATCCAGAAGAAATGGATTTTATATACAATACCAGACCAGTATGGAATTTTATATACGGAAATCTCTATTACTACTACGAAGATATGCAAGAGTATTTAAGTAAAAATTGTGAACTGATAAAAACTTTTAAAAGCCCCTACGGTATGCGCTTAAGTATGTATATGTATGAAAAAGATTGGTCTGTAAAAATCTACAAAGTCAAATAACGAACTAAATTAAATACTTAACGAGTATTTTACTACCTATAATAGCACCTAGAAACATAAAAATACCGTATATCCAGCCGGATAAAGATAGAGATGAAATACCACTAAATAAAGCTCCTATATTACATCCAAAGGCTATTCTAGCCCCGTACCCCATTAGCAATCCACCTATTACAGCTCCAATAATTTGTTTTTTATTCTTTATTCTTCTAAATTTAAATTCCGAAGCAAGAAGGGCTGCTATTAAAGCTCCAACTATTATACCAATATTTCTCATGCTTTTTGGACTATTAAACAAACTCTCAGTCATAATTGAATTATAGTGCCTAACATTAAAGTAGTGCCAGTTTTCAACACTACCTCCAAAAATTTCAAAAATCCAAGCTCCCCAATTAGCTAAAACTCCTGATACTCCCCAGGGATTTCCTGTAACTGCAAAATTTATTATTTGAAACAAAGCTAATAATATTCCTCCAAGAACATAAGGATAAGAATTTTTAAACCATTTTTTATATAAATTATTTTCTCTGAGTTTATCAAAAAAATTCATTTAGTTTCTCCCCACTTATTTAACTATAATTTGAAGCTTTCCCATTTCTTTACAGCTATAAACAAAACAAAAATAATTAATAAATTTACAGCAAGTCCGCCTATCCATCCAAAAATATCAGGTAAAAAAATTCTAACACCCTTTGAAATAAATCTGTTCTCCCACCACTCATAGTCATAAGCCGCCCATAAGGAACCGATTATAAAAAATATTAAGGTTATAATCTGCAACTTGTAACCTTCTCCAATTCTCATAAAAGTTCCTGAAGCACATCCTCCGGATATTACAATTCCTATACCAAAAATAAATGCTCCAATTACTGTTGCTAGACTTATAGGAACAACGTAATCCATTCCAGGAATTGATAATTCTTGACTGAAGTAAGTATATTTTATTGCAGTGAATCCTATCGATGTAATTGCAAAAGATATTAAAGTAGCTCTAGTTAAAGATGTTGCTCCAGTGAGATAAGGGTCTCTAAAAGCTGCAGTGAAACAAAATCTGGATTTTTGTAAAACAAATCCAAAGCAAATTCCCATCATCCAATAAAAAGCAGATTCCGGATTAATAATTCTTAAATATATTCCTAAAAAAACAGAAAAAATAATTACAATAACTGCATAAGGTATTTGATTTTTGAGTTTTTGTTTTTTGTTTTTCATCTGTTTATACTTTTCGTAATCTTCAATATTCAATGTCTCACCTCACAAAATTATTAACTACAGGATTTTTTCTATTTATAGTCTAACATAGTTTTCTTTTTTTTGAAATATTTGATATAAT
>CAZNLP010000187.1:0-3795 GCA_964574015.1 uncultured Clostridia bacterium
ACCTAAGTTATCTTCAAGAATTTTAACCTTGTCTTCCGGTAAAAGCTGGGAATGATACTCGTCTATTCCTATAAGATTTGCTATTTCATAAGCAGTACTTTCATTGTCTCCTGTTAGCATAATTGTCTTCTTTATATTAAGCTTTTTAAGGCTTTTAATAGCTTCTATAGTAGTTGTCTTGAGTTCATCTTTAATAAGGATGTACCCGGCAAATTTTTCTTCTACTGCTAAGTATACGATGGTTCCCTGGTCAGTTATATCTTTAGATATAGATATACCTTTTTTATCCATAAGTTTTCTATTTCCAACCAGTATTTTTTTACCTTCAATTTCCGCTTCTATCCCAAATCCGGCAAGTTCCTTTTGAGATCCAATTTTTTTCTCATCTATGTTTTTTTCATATTTTTCTTTTATAGATTGCCCAATTGGATGATTTGAAAAAGCTTCTCCGTAGGCAGCATATCTTAGTACATCTTCTTCATTAAAGTCTTTATATCCAACTACCTTTGATACCTTAAATTTACCTTTCGTTAAGGTTCCGGTTTTATCGAAAATTACCTTGTCAACATTAGTCAGTGCTTCTAAGTAGTTTCCACCTTTTATTAATATACCCTGACGAGATGCTGATCCAAGTCCACCAAAATAAGCCAGTGGTATAGAAAGAACCAAAGCACATGGACAGGATACAACTAAAAATATCAATCCTCTATATATCCAGTCTCTAAATTCTGCTCCTTCTATAATCAAGGGAGGTAAAATAGCTATAGCTGCAGCTAAAAAAACAACTGCCGGCGTATAGTATTTAGCAAATTTAGTTATGAAGTTTTCCGTCTTTGATTTTTTACTGCTGGCATTTTGAACTAAATCCAGTATCCTTGAAACTGTAGAATTTTTAAATTCTTTTTCAACTTCTACTGTTATAAGTCCCTGTTTATTTATACCACCGCTTAAAACCTTATCTCCTTCTTCAACATCTAAAGGTATTGATTCTCCCGTTAATGCAGAGTTATCAACTGCAGTACTACCGTTGATGATCTTTCCGTCTAAAGGTATCTTTTCACCAGGTTTTACTAAAATCATATCTCCTACAGATACTTCTCCTGGAGATACTCTTTTGCTTTCACCATCTACTACTAAATTAGCATAATCCGGTTTTATATTTAATAAAGCTTTTATAGATTTCTTTGAATTATCAGCTGCTCTATCTTGAAGTAGTTCACCAACTCTATAAAAAAGCATAACACCTACTGCTTCCGGATATTCTCCTAAAGCTATAGCACCTATAGATGCTATAGACATAAGAAAGTTTTCATCAAAGAAATCTCCCTTCAATATATTCCTAACAGCCTTTGATATAATTTCAAATCCTAATATTAGATAAGCAGTCAAATAAAGTCCTAAATCTACATAAAAGTTTCCGCTATATATTAATCCTGCCGCGAAAAGTACTGCTCCTAATACTATTGCTCCTATTTCTATCTGATCTTCAGTAAATCTCTTTCCCAGGTTATTTAAGTTTTTTTTTGAATCTTCTTCAGCTTCTTCTTTCGTTACATCTATATCAAGATTACAGTGACCACAGGAGCAGCTATCGCAATCTTTTTTTTCTACTTCTACTTCTTCGTAGTAAGTTCCTCTGTCTTCATCATATTTTAAATTTAGTTTTTCACTCATTATTTCCTCCAATCTGTCAATCCGTGATTTATATGGTCAAATCCCTGCTCAAATACAGTCTTAACATGATCATCATCTAAGGAATAATACACTATCTTTCCATCTCTTCTGCTTTTTACCAACCGTGCATTCTTTAAAGCCCTTAGCTGATGAGAAACTGCCGATTGACTCATGCAAAGTACTGCTGCTATGTCGCAAACACACATTTCATGATTAAATAGAGTATAAAGTATTTTAACCCTAGTAGAATCTCCAAAAACCTTGAAAAATTCCGCCAAATCATAAAGTTTGTCTTCCTGAGGCATTCTTTTTCTTACCTCATCTACTCTATCATCGTGAATACAGTAGACGTCACAGGTATCTATATCTTTTTTATTCATAAAAAACATCCTTTCATCTGAACATATGAGCATGTATTCAATCATCATATAAATAATAACCTCTTGGCATTCAAAAGTCAAGAGGTTATTATGATATTTTACTCAACAAATCCTATTACAATATCAACTACTTCATCAATGATTTCTTTAGATACTCTTTCAAAAAAAACTGCATTTCTGGCCTTTATATCTAAAGCCTTTATCTGTTCGCACATAACAAAACCTTTTGTATTTAATTCTTCATTTAATTTTACATGAAGAGGAAACTCTCTATCTGTTCTCGTAATAGGACATACTAAAGCTATATTTAGAAAATTATTATATGTATTATTGCTTATTACAAGAGCAGGTCTTTTTCCTTTTTGTTCATGTCCAGCTTGAGGATCGAATTCCAGCAGTATAATATCTCCTTGTTTTGGGTTGTAAGGCATTACAGTACCTCATTTCCTTTTGGTTTACCTGTGTCCCATTCACCGTAATTGTATTCGCCTTTATACTCTGATATTCGCTCATCAAGAGTTTTATGTTTATATGCAGGTTCTATTATCAATTTATTATCTTCAATTTTTATTTCTATTTTGTCGTTTTCCTTTAATCCTAAATTATCTAATAATTCTTTTGGGATTCTTACAGCATTACTATTTCCCCATTTTTTTATTTGAGTGTACATTTTTATCACCTCTCATTTCAGTATATACATTGTATATACAATTGTCAATATTTACTTGTATCTATTTTAAAGAAATATGATAGAATAGAGTATAAGTAATTTAAGGAGGTATCCATGTCAGACTTACTAAATCACTACTACTGTGGTGAACTAGTTTTAGAAAAATTAGACTACGGTCCAAAAAATATTATAAACTCGAATAGAGATTTATTTGACTTAGGATGTCAGGGCCCGGATTTTTTTCTATACAATGGAGTTTCTCCTTGGAAAAAAAATCGAGGAATCCAAAAATACGGTGGATTAATCCATACATCCCCTACCAGTGACCTGTTTTTTATAATGTCTAAATTTATTAAAAATTTAGAAAACGAAGAACTAAAAAAAAGATATTCTTCCTATTTATTTGGATACATCTGTCATCATACCTTAGATTCACTAACCCATCCTTTTATCTTCTACTACACTGGTGTTAAAGATATTAAAAAACCTGAAACTTTAATATACTCTCACTATCATAAAAAGTTTGAGATGTATTTAGATGTATTTATGACAAAAAAGCTGGGTAAAAAAGGTCCTCTTGAATTTCCAATGTGGGAAATATTTACTTTAAACAATGTTGATGAAGATGTAGTATATACCTTAAATAAAGAAGCTCTTAAAAAGCTTTATGATATAGATCTTAAAAAATCCGATGTGTCTGACAGCTTAAAAGAGGCTAAATTTTTGCTAAAGCTCTTTCCCGACGAAAAAGGCGTCAAGTTTAAGATATTTTCTTTTATAGAAAAAATACTGAAAAGACCATACATAATCACAAAAGCTATTATAACTAAGGATATTAAAGATACTGAAGATTATATGAATTTAGAGCACAATCTCTGGCTGAATCCCTGGGATCCAAGTGAAAAAAGGCGAGATTCCTATCCCGAACTATTTTACAGAGCAGTAGAACAAGCCCACCTTAAACTAAATGAAATATATGAAATTTTATACAATGAAGATCTAACTAAAGAAGACATCCATAGACTATTTAAAAATATTTCTTTTGAAACAGGAAAATCTATCTCTCCTGAA
>CAZNLP010000188.1:0-3787 GCA_964574015.1 uncultured Clostridia bacterium
ACCGTTGTCTTTTATTTTTAATCCTATACTGTCTTTTTTCTTGAAACCTTCAAAGGATAATATTTTATTTTCTTTATCTAAATACTTTATACTGTTATTGATTATTTGATTCATAATAAAAAGAATCCATTTTTTATCTGTATATAAGCTGTGATTTAGGTTTTCTTTTACAATACTAATATTAGAATTAATTAAATAAGTTGAGTTCTTTTTAACTGCTTCATTTACAAGATTTTCCAGATTATTTGATTTTATAATATAGTCTTCGTTGGCTTGAGAACTTTTTGCATAATATAGTACCTGCTCTACATAATTGTCTATACTTTCTAAGCTTTGGTATATACCGTTATAGTTTTCATTTTCAATATTTTTTAAAGTTAATTTTGCAGCTGAAAGAGGTGTTTTTACTTCATGTACCCACATTTCTATGTATTCTTTATAGTCAATATTGTCCTTTTTGTATTTATATATTTCATCATTCATTGATTTACTGATTTTTTTCATTATATTATAAAATACTCTTCCTTCATAGAAGTTCGGCTGGTCTATCATTTCCACTAAAAGGTATTTTTTGTCTAGATTTTTGTTGATTTTAAGCAGTTTGTCAAAGTAAATCTTTTTTCTAAAATAATTATAAAAAATATTAATAGAAAAAGTTGTAAGCAACAAGAATATAATAATGTAAGAAGCATAAAAGTTGAAATTTAAAGCTCTTAGAAAAATATGAATAAATAGCAGTATGAATATATTCAGTATAATTTGAAAAATATTATCATTTATATAATGTTTTAATTTCATTTTATTATATAACCCTGTCCTCTTTTAGTTTCTATGATGCCTACTGCTCCTATTGATTCTAGTTTATTTCTTAGCCTATTAACGTTAACTGTTAAAGTGTTGTCGTCTACAAATTCGTCAGTTTGCCATAGACAGTTCATAATTTGATTTCTACTTACGATTTCATTTCTATTTTCAGTCAGTGTTTTTAAAATTCTGTTTTCGTTTTTCGTCAATTCTTCATATTTCCCATTATGTTCAATCCAACTTTTATCTGGATAATATTTCAAATCATTTATTTCGTATGTGTTATTTTTGTTCGTCTCGTAGGTTCTTCTTATTATAGATTCTATTCTAGCTAAAAGTATCTGGGTATTGAAGGGTTTCGTAATAAAATCATCAGCTCCCAAATGCATACCCATCAATTCGTCAACTTCGTTGTCTCTGCTAGTTATAAATATAATAGGAGTGTCGCTTTTTCTTCTTATTTCTTTGCATATATAAAAGCCGTCTTTTTGTGGTAAATTTATGTCCAGTAATATTAAGTGAATGTCACTCTCAATTTTTTCCCCATCAAAATTAGAGAAATCCTCATAGATTTCTATTTCGTAGCTGTATTTTTCCAAAAATATTTTTAATTCTTTTCTTATTTTTATATCATCTTCTATTATTAAAATTTTGTGCATATAATCTCCAGATTTTAAAATAAATAAAATGTTTTTTACTTCTATATACTAATAAAGAAGTAGATTATCATA
The DNA here is from genome assembly GCA_964574015.1 of uncultured Clostridia bacterium. Classification (GTDB taxonomy): domain Bacteria; phylum Bacillota; class Clostridia; order Tissierellales; family Dethiosulfatibacteraceae; genus UBA8670. The sequence goes on from CAZNLP010000188.1 coordinate 1,536, forward strand.
ACTATCTCTCCCATAAGCTTAAATAAGGTTCCACCTATATTTCCTACTACTGTACCAAATCCTGAGCTAAAAGCTTGATCCATGTCTTTACCCTGTATAAGTTCCACTAACATAGCTCCAACAAAAGGTCCTATTAGTAGACCGAATGGTCCTAAAAAGAATAACCCAACAAAGGTTCCAACAAAAGCTCCAATAGCTGCTTTTTTACTTCCTTTGTACTTTTTAGTACCTATAGAAGCTGCAACAAAGTCAACTCCAAGGATTACTAAGGTTGCTAATCCCTGTATTATAAAAAATTTTGGTCCAAGATTTTCTATGCCTGTCATAAGTCCGTAGACTATCATGCCTCCGTATACAAGTACTACTCCCGGTAGAACAGGTAATATGGTCCCGGCAAATCCTACTACAAACATTATTATTGCTATTATCATAGCTAAAATATTCACATTCATTCCCCTCAATTTGTATAAGTATTTTTATTTTATTTTTTAAAAATTCATTTCTTGTGATTTGTCTACCATAAAGTCTATAACCTTTTTATCAACTTTATTTCCTTCTAATCTTCTTTCTTCGAAGTTTTCAACACTGGTGAAATCAAAGTATGCTTTTTTTGTAGCTTCATCAAAGTTTCCATTTATTTCTCCGTCGTAATATCCTATTTTTTTAAGTGTTCTTTGTATAGTTTTTCCCAGTTCTTTGTCTACTTCTAATATGTCTTTTTCTTCCGGTTTCTCAAAGTATAGTCTTTGTAGATAAAGTAGTTCTTTTAGTTTTTCTATAGGTTTCGGATTATCATCTACTCTCAGGTCTATCATTCTATCATTGTACCCGCCGTAGCTACCATTTTCTTTTACTACCAGCAGTGCAGCCGACTGTCGTCCCCTTTTATCTCCTCCGGCATCTTGGGCCATATCTAAGGCTTCTAATAGTCTATCTGATAATTTACCTTTTGATTTTTCGAAGGTTTCTGCCATAGTTTTAACTGTATCTTCACTTACTAATATATTTCCCTGACATGTGAAGTTTTTCTTTGATATATGTCCTGCCCAATCGAAGCAATCTGGACCAGTGTAGGCAGCCGAATTACCTTCAGCATCAACTATACCTACCTGTCTTCCCTCATTTTCTTCATCTAAAGCTAATAGTGATTCTAACACTTGATTAGCACTATATCCTTTTTCAAGTAATTTTAATCCGATTTCACCGTAATCAAGATTAGCCATGGCTTGAGTTGCTATAGCTCCTATATTTGCCTTTGCCCAGGGTACTACTGCTCCTACTGCTAAAAATTTAGATTGAACTGCTATTCCTAATTCACCCGTTTTAGGATCTCTTGCTACGATTGAGAATGTAGATATTGGTTTTCTAGAGTTACTTGACATGAATTACACCTCCACATTTATTCAACAATGTTGCACTTCTTAATATTATTTAGTTAAATTATATCATAAAAAATCCTATCTTAAAATTGTGCTTTAAAGTAGGAGTTTTTTTAAAATGAATATTCTTAAAAATTTATCTACTAGATATTATTACCGCTGTTATAGATTTTACTATACTCGTTCAAGTTCCTACATATCTTCCATAGCTCTAATGAATCCCGACATTATAATATCTGCAAGGTCTTCAGTCATTTCTTCTATATACCATTTCCCTCTAGATTCAACTAACTTTATCATTACTTCTTTCTCAATAATTTTTTCTTTATTTAATCTCTGTTTTTCCTTCATTGTTTCTACAAATAGTTCATCTAACTCCTCATCACTAAGTTCTTTTTCACCATCTGATTCTGCTAAAATAGTCCTAAATACTTCTCCGAAGGATTCTCTTATTAATTTTCCTCCATCTATATACTTAACATCTACTTTAACAATAGCTCTACTGTTTTCTATTTCTGAATCTATTATATTATATTCAATTTTTTTTGCATTTTCTTTTAAGTATTCTGATAAGTAATCAGGAAATTCTTGTCCTTCTGAAATACTTTCGAAAAATTCTTCTGTATCTCCTTCTAGATCATCAAATGAATTTTTTATGGAACTTAATCTAAAGCTTTTTGCATAATTAAAAAAGTTTTCAACTGTATCTTCCGGATTTCCTTGAGAACTGCATCCAATTAAAGATAATAACAATAACGACATTAGGATTATCACTATTAGTTTTTTAATTCTATTTGACATGAGTTTTCCTCCTCGTTTATACTTTCTTGTTTATATTATATAGGAAATTATTTATATAAGGAAGCTTACTGG
>CAZNLP010000189.1:0-3776 GCA_964574015.1 uncultured Clostridia bacterium
TGGCAGAACCAGATAAGTCTGTAGTAAATGCCATAATAAATGGGCCCAATATTGCTGCAAATTTTCCGAATATATTGTAAAAACCGAAGAATTCGTTGGAGTTAACTTTAGGTATAATCTTGGCATAATATGATCTGCTTAAAGCCTGTATACCTCCTTGTGCAGAACCTATTAAGGCACCAAGTACGAATACCTGGTTTATCGAATTTATTGTAAAGGCATATATGCAAACTAAAAGATAGGTGATTATAGCAACTATAATCATCTTTTTGGCTGTGAATCTTTTGGCTAAATTTCCGTACAATATAGCAAAAGGAAAAGCTATAATCTGTACTATTAAAAGTATACCTAACAGGACGAACATATCGAAGGAATCTCCACCTAAAACGCTTTGTGAATATGGTACAGCCATCTTTATGATGGTACCTACACCATCAATATAGAAAAAGTAGGCAATTAAGAATATAAATACAGTTTTATGCTGCTTAATATTTTTAAAAGTTTTAAACAATCTTTTAAAACTTTTCTTAACTGGATTAGGCTCCGGTTCTATGTAGTAGTTTTGTTCAACAGTTTTAAGCATAGGTATGGTAAAAAGACCCCACCATAAAGCTGTAATAACAAAACCCAGCTGGTATCCTAAATACTCATCCATACCTATAAGGTAGACCACAGCTAAACTTATTCCAAAGGGTATGACACTGGCTATGTAACCGTAGGCAAATCCGTTTGCTGAAACCTTATCCATTTTTTCGTCGGTAGTGGTATCTACTAAAAAAGCATCGTAAAATATATTTGCTCCAGCAAAACCTACTGATGTTAGAATATAAAAAATTATAAGCATTTTCCACATTCCGTAGGGAACAACAGCTAAAGCACCGGTGAAAATAATTCCTAATAGGAAAAAGAATATAAAGAATCTTTTCTTTTGGTCCTTGTAGTCAGCAATAGTACCTAATATAGGACTAATAACTGCAATTACTATACTTGCTATAGAGTTGAAGTAGCCGATATCCATGCTGTTACCGGGATTGAACATTCCAAAGTATATAGGAAGTAAAGCTGTGGTAATTGCCATTGAATAAGCTGAGTTACCGCAGTCGTACAAAATCCAACTAATTTCCTTCTTTGTATAATTTTTCATTATATCATTCCTTCGAGAATTTATAGTGTATGTTATTATTATACTACAACTAATAAAAAATTTCTGTTAATTTTTATGAATATTTTTTTATCAACAAAACTGTGGATAACTCTGTGGATACTGTGGGAAAGTCCCAAAACTTCAACATTCAACATAGATTTAATAAATTGTGACATATTTCGAACATTAGATATAAACCTGTGATAGCAATACTTTTAGGATATTTAAAAAACTGAATAATTATAATTGTGGATAACTTTGTTAACTGTTAAAATAAAAACTCCCCAAGGGAGTATTCACTATTTTAACATAGTTATACTTTTGGAGAGTTCATTTATACTTTGAGTGAGGATTGTGAGTTTTCCTTCTATTCTTACCAGTAGATATGTTGCTACCGCTATCGGGAAGCCTACATTTCCTACTAATGAGATAAATTCGTCCATCTCTTTTCCTCCTTTCAAAAATTAGTTTAATGTTTAAGTATCCCTTGCTATATAGTAATCTATTTGTTCATCGACTGTACGTAATCTGGCAAATATTAAGGAACACTCGAAAAAAGAACTTCAAAACTCACTGCGCTCAAACATTTCGTTCTTACATTTATCTCGCTTATCCTATATTTTCTACAGATTACTCCCAAGTCTTATTCACATCATAGAGTTACTATTTTGCAAGGGATTTAAGGTTTTTGCTTAATTTAATAACACTTATTTTAAAACAACTGTTATTCCGAGGAATCGAGGAATCTAAGTCTTAAGATCCTTCGATTGTAAGATTCACACAGAAATTCTCAGGATGACCACATTAATGTCCACTCTGAGCTTTGCGAAGAGTCTAAGGATCCTTCGATTGCAAGATTCATACAGACATTCTCAGGATGACATTGCCTCAGAATGACAGTTTTGATAGTTTATAATCTTATATCAACTCATTTACAGTCGTAGTAACAACCTCAGCACCTTTTACAGCTACTAAATCACCACCTGAAGTATTAAAAATATTCTTAGCTATAATGTCATCCATCACAGTTTGTACTTCAACAGCAGTAATGTCTGCCTTTGGATCATCTAAAGATATAGATGAAGTATTATCCAATGCGTTCTTAAAACTCATTCTTAGTTTTGTTGCCATAGTATCACCTCCTTATTTTAAATTTGTGAGATTATATAACCTCAGTAAGTTCGTACTCTGCAGTTTTGTTAACAGAAACAAGATCATGTTCCTGAAGACCAACAAAACCAGCTGCTACAGCATGTGCGTCAGCGTCGGCTGTATTAGGTTTAACTCTTGAGAAAGATTTAGTTTTTATAACAGGATTTCCATCACCATCGATGCCTGTGTTTAGGGAAACTCTTAATCTTCCTTCTAACTCGGTTGCTTGAATTGCCATAATTCTCACCTCCTTTCATAATCTATATATAAAAAACATACAAATCTTACTAAATATATTTGCTACAAAGTATAAACTTTAATATAATTAGATGTGGAAAGTTGAAAAATTAGGAGAATGAAGGTATGACATCATTAAAGAAAAACGCTTTTTGGATAACAGCAATAACTTTAATATCAAAGATTATAGGATTTGGAAGAGAAATGACTCTTGCACATTTTTTTGGTGCTTCATATATTATTGATGCCTACCTTATGGCTATAGCTATACCGGGGATTCTATTCGGTGGAATCCTGAATTCTATATCTGTAACCTATATTCCCGTATATACAGAGATTTATGAAATTGATGGAAGAAAAGCAAGCAATAACTTCACTTCGAATATATCTCTTTTTTCTTTAATATTATCAATAAGTGTAACTTTAGTAGGTTTGTTTTTTTCAGAAGAGATAGTTAGTATACTCGCATCAGGATTTAAGGGGGAGACATATAATCTAACTGTAAAATTTTTGAGAATTTCTTTTTTCTCATTAATAGCTATGGTTTTGAGAAATATTTTCATGTCTTACTTGCACTGCAATAATGGCTACATAGTTGAAAAGGTCTCAAGCTTAGCTTTTACAGTTATAAATTTGACTGTTGTAGTAATAAGTGGTTTTTTTAATTATGAGTTTTTGATATACGGATACGTCTTAGGGTACTTTGTCTTTATGATTTTAACTATTGTAAACTCAAAATCAAGAGGATATAAGTTCAAATTTAAATTAGAAATTAGTGATAATATAAGAAAGGTTTTTTATCTTGCTGTTCCTGTATTTGTTGGTAGTATGGCTGGACAAATTAATTTACTTGTTGATAAAACTATAGCTTCAAGGCTTAAAGAAGGAAGTATAGCTTCACTAAACTATGCATCTGTTGTAAATCATTTTGTTTTTGGATTAATGACGGTGGCTATGGTTACTATAATTTACCCAGTTTTTTCAAAAAAAATAGCAAAAAAGGATATGGAGGGATTTAAAGAAACTCTTATTAAGGGGTTAAATTTTCTGATAATTTTTTTAGTTCCTGTAACGGTAGGCTCTATAGTTCTTGCTAAACCAGCGATAGTATTTATATATGAAAGAGGAGCTTTTGATACTGCAGCTACAAACATGACTTATACAGCATTTATTTTTTATGCTTTAGGGATTTTAGGTATGGGAATTAAGAATTTAATGATTAAAGCTTTCTACTCTCTAAAAG
>CAZNLP010000190.1:0-3775 GCA_964574015.1 uncultured Clostridia bacterium
CTTATTTAATAGACAAACTAACTACCAATCATACTTATTTTATGAGAGAAGAAAAACATTACGCTTTTATGGAAAATACTATTTTACCTTACTTTGAACAGTCTGTGAAAGATAGAGATTTGAGAATTTGGAGTGCAGGATGTTCTAGTGGTGAAGAACCTTATACGACTGCTATTTTATTGAAAGAATACTTCAATAATAATTTTGTGAGCTGGGATAGCAAAATTTTAGCTACTGATATATCTAACACTGCTCTTAATACTGCTTTGGAAGGAATATATTCTGAAACAACACTAAGTAAACTTCCAACTCTTTGGAAATCAAAATACTTTCAAAAAGTTGGATTAAATAAATATAAAATATCTAATGAAATTAAAAGAGAAGTTATTTTCAGAAAATTTAATTTGATGAGCGAAAGATTTCCTTTTAAGAAAAAATTCCATTTAGTTTTTTGTAGAAATGTTATGATCTATTTTGATAGAAAAACCAAAAATGAATTAATAAATAAATTTTATAATCATACAGTAGATGGAGGTTACTTATTTATAGGACATTCTGAGTCTATACCAAGAGATGAAACTAGATATAAATATGTGATGCCCTCTATATATAGAAAGGTATAGCTATGAAAATTAGACGAAAAATCACAGTACTTGTAGTAGATGATTCTATGCTTTTTAGAAAAACCATTTCTAAAGGACTAGAATTAGATCCAAGTCTTGAAGTAATAGGAACTGCAAATAATCCCTACGAAGCAAGAGATAAAATTCTTGAGTTGCGTCCTGATGTAATGACCTTAGATGTTGAAATGCCTAGAATGACTGGTATAGAATTTTTAAAAAAATTAATTCCTCAATATCCTTTACCTGTAGTGATGATTAGTTCTGCAGATATTAAAGTTTTTGATGCAATAAATGCCGGTGCTGTTGATTTTATAGAAAAACCAAAATTAACTAACAAAAACGAATTAGAATCATTTTATAAAGAACTTATATTAAAAGTAAAAATCGCATCTACAGCAAGATTAAAAAATAAAAAAGCTCAGGTAAAAAGGCATCCAATTAAAAAAGTTTCATCTCCGAATCTCAAAAGTAATAATTATATTATTGCTATTGGTGCTTCAACCGGTGGTACTGAAGCAGTATATAGTATAATTAAATCCTTTACTAAAGATATGCCTCCTATTTTAATTGTCCAGCATATGCCTCCAGTTTTTACAAAAATGTATTCTGATAGGCTAAATAAAAATTGTGCTCTAAATGTAAAAGAAGCAGAAGATGGTGATATAATACAATCTGGTAGTGTTTATATTGCTAAGGGAGGCTTTCAGATGAGGGTTGTAGTTAAAGGTACTAAGAAAATATTATCTGTTTATGAAGGAGCTAAAGTAAACGGCCATTGTCCATCTGTTGATCCTATGTTTAATACAGTTGCAGATATATACGGTCCTACAAGTATAGGTGTAATACTAACAGGTATGGGCACTGATGGAGCCCGTGGACTACTTAAAATGAAAAAAAGCGGAGCCTATACGATAGGCCAAGATGAAGAATCCTGTATCGTTTACGGAATGCCGAAAGTAGCTTTTAACATAGGTGCCGTTGATGTTCAAAAAAATATTTTAGAAATTCCATCTTTAATAATTGAACATCTTAATGATTTGAAAGGAAGCAAAAAAAGATGAAAATATTAATAGCCGAAGATGATATAATAGGTAGAAAACTTTTGGAAAAATTTTTGCAAGATTTTGGAGAATGTCATGTAGCTGTAGATGGTATTGAGGCTTTAGAGAAATTTATTAGTTCTTATGAAGAAAATAATCCCTACGATTTAATGTGTCTTGATATAATGATGCCTAAATTAGATGGAATAAAAGTATTAAAATCTGCAAGAGATTATGAGTATAAAAACTCTATAAACAATAATGCTAGAGCAAAAATTATTATGACTACTGCTTTAAATGATAAGAAAACTGTAGAGCAATCTTATGAATACGGATGCGATGGCTATGCCTGGAAACCAATAGATTTAGATAAGTTTGAAGATTTATTAGTTAAATTGAATTTAATCAAGAGGTGATTTTTTTTGAATGATAACTTTTATAAATCTCTTATAAATGAAGCTCCTTTCGGATTCTCTTACTGTCAATTTATTTTCACTAAAAATAAATTGACAGATTTTAAAATACTTGAAATAAATGAATCATTTAATATAGAAACCGGCTTAAATCTATCTATGGATGAAATCTATAATGGATCTAAAGTATTTCCTATTATTAAAAAGCAACAAAGTGAACTTCTGGAAAATATTTCAAAAATACGAGATAACTCAGACTTTTTAGAATTTAAATTTTATTCTGTAGATTTAAACCAATGGTTCAGAATATATGCTAGAAGCTTTGAAGATGATTATTTTGTTTTATACTTCAAAAATATAACCTTGGATTTAGAAGACCATAATAGAAAAAATGAGAAATTGATAGAGAGAGAAAAAGCTTTAAGAATAAGCAATGAAAAACTTAAGAAAGCTGATTTAGAAAAAATAAAAAACGAAAAAAGAAATATAACTATAATTAATCTTCTAAATTACCAATCAAATTCTATAAAAGAATACCTTGAATATACATTAATGGAATTACTCAGAAACACAGAAAGCAAAGTCGGCTTTATTATTCTGTTCGATGTTAAAAAAGAAGAGTTTACTCATGTAGCTTATTCAAAAGAATTAAAACAGTATATTGAACCTTTCAAAAAAAACAGCAGTATCAATGAGAGAAATATAAAATTCATAAAAAAAATAATATCAGCTTTACAGCCAAAATCATTTGCAAAATATAAGGATCAATTTATTTTTAAAGATTATAAAAATTCTTTATATATTCCTATTTTTGAAGGTAGAGATATTTTTTCTATTGTTGGATTAGCTGATAAGAATTTCAATTTTACTCAAAACGACATACATAATGTTACCATAATAATGGAAAATATAAATCATTCTATCAATAGAATGATAATAGAAGAAGAATTAATTTTGGCCAAAGAACAAGCGGAAGCAGCAAATATAGCTAAAACTCAGTTTTTAGCTAACATGTCTCATGAAATTCGAACCCCTATGAACGGAATATTTGGTTTCATAAAACTCTTATCAAGAACCAATCTCACTGATAATCAAAAAGAGTATCTTGAATATATTGAAATGTCTTCTAATACTCTACTAAATGTTTTGAATAGTATTCTAGACATAACTCAAATAGAATCCGGGAAATTCGATTTAAAAAATAAAAGATTTGATTTTTATAGAATGATTGAGAAATTAATATCTATACATAGACCTAATGCGGAAGATAAAGGTTTGATTTTAAATTATAATATAGAAAAAAACTTGCCTAAATATCTTATTGGTGACTCTAAAAAAATTGAGCAGGTTATAAGAAATTTAATCAATAATTCAATAAAGTTTACTGAAAAAGGTAAAATAAATCTAAATATAAATTTCGAAAGAATAGATAACAAAAAAATTAAGTTATTTCTTTCAATTAAAGATACAGGAATTGGTATATCTGAAAATGATATTAATAAGTTGTTTAAGCCTTTTTCACAGGTTGATTCTTCAAATACAAGGGATTATGGAGGATCTGGCCTTGGTTTATACATTTCTAAAAAAATTATCGAATCGATGAATGGTGATGTTTATATAAATAAAAATATAAAGGAAGGTACAGAGTTTAACATAGAGTTAGTGTTAAATATATCTATGACAAATACATAAATCAGCT
>CAZNLP010000191.1:0-3745 GCA_964574015.1 uncultured Clostridia bacterium
TGTTAGTTTTTCTTCCTTCAATGTGTAGGCTATTCTTAAATATCCTTCTCCCATTTCTCCAAAAGCCGAACCTGGTATGGTTATCACCTTTTCTTTTTCCAGTAAATCTTCTGCGAATTCTTTTGAAGTCATGCCAGTTTCTTTAATATTTAAAAATAGATAAAAGCTTCCCTTCGGAACTATACAAGAAATTCCTTTGATATTATTGAGCTGTTCTACAATTAAATTTCTTCTTTTTAAAAATATCTCTTTTAATTCCTTTGTAAGCTCGTAATTTTTCAATGCTTCAACAGCTCCATATTGGCCTGAAGTGCTTACACATGCTACTAGATTTTCCTGAAGTTTAATCATTTTATCAATGATTTTTTCACTACCTGCTGCATAACCTACTCTCCATCCTGTCATCGCAAAGGATTTAGAAAAGCTGTTTATTGTTATAGTTCTATCCTTCATACCTTTTAAGGATGCTATAGAGTAATGTTTTTGTCCATCATAAACTAATGTATGATAAACCTCGTCAGCAATAACCATCAAATCATTTTTAATAGCTAATTCTGCAATGGATTCAAGCTCTTCATAATCTAGTACAGCTCCTGTTGGGTTATTTGGTGTATTTATCATGATAGCTTTAGTTTTGTCTGTTATTCTCTTTTCAATATCTTTAGCTGTTAGTTTAAATTCGTTTTTCTCATAAACCGGAACCGGTATTGGTTTCCCGCCAAAAAATTTTACCTGTGCTTTATAGTTTAACCACTGTGGATCTTGAATTAAAACTTCATCTCCTTCTTCTAATATAACCATTAAACTCATTGATAAAGCTCCCATTGCCCCAGTTGTAACAATTATTTCTTTTTCAGGATTATATTCTATATGATTATTCTTTAAAAATTTAGAAATTTCTTTTCTTAGTTCAATAATTCCGGCATTTGCCGTATAGTGAGTTTTTCCACTTTTTAATGCCTCACAACCAGCTTGAACTATCTTTTCAGGCGTATCTAAATCTGGTTCTCCTATTCCTAAACTAATAACGTTTTCATACATTTTTGCTTTATCAAACATAGCTCTTATTTCGCCTTGTTGAAGTAGTTTAGCTTTTTCATTTAAGAAATCCATAGTATCCTCCTATAAGTTTAAAACTTTTTCGTTAGTATCCCCAGCATATCCCATTAATCTATTCATCTTAATTCTGTATTCATCAACTAAGTCGGTGTAAGACATTAGCCTTTTCATTGTCATTCTTATTGAAGGACCGGTTACACTAAATGCAGCTATAACTCTTCCCTGATTGTTGAATATAGGTGCAGAAATACATCTGATATTTTCTTCGTGTTCTCTATCATCTATTGAATATCCTCTTTTTTTAATGATTTTCAAATGATTTTTTAAATCTTCAGGATCTGTTATAGTATTCTCTGTAAATTTTTTAAAATTATCAGCAGATATTATTCTATTAACTACATCTTCTGAACTATATGCCAGAATTGCTTTACCTAATCCAGTACAGTGAACCGGCGCTCGTAATCCTACCATTGAATACATTATAGTCTGAGTAGTTTGAACCTTATCTATATATACTATTTCATTATCATCTAATACACCAAGGTGAACAGTCTCTTTAGTTTTATTCATTAGTTCTTCTAATAAAGGTCTAACTTCTCTTCTAATATCCAGTTTATTTATAGCTGAATTACTTAGTTCGAATAGTTTAATCCCTACTTTATATTTATCATTTAGTTCTTCTTTTTTTATATATCCTTTTTGCTCAAGTGTACTTATTAATCTATAGACTGTACTTTTGTGAAGTCCTAGTTTTTTTCCTATTTCACTTACTCCCAATTGATCTTTTGATCTTACTACTATTTCTAATATGTCTAAAGCTCTATCTACAGACTGTACTGTCTTTACTTCTTTTTTACTCAATTTCTCCCCCACCTACATATTATTTTTTATTCTGTTTATATACTCTACTGCTTTACTTGTTAGTTCTTTGTAATTCTTTGATTTTATAAGCTTTTTATCAACTAGGCTGCTTCCAATCCCAACTGAGTCTGAACCTGACTCTACAAATTCAATTATATTATCAATACTAATTCCACCGGTAGCCATAAGATTTATATTGCTTATCGGTCCCTTAATGCTTTTTATATAACTTGAACCTAAATTTGATGCAGGAAATACCTTTATAATATCAGCACCATTTTCTTTTGCAGTTAATATTTCAGTTGGAGTCATAGCTCCAGGTATCGCTACTTTGTCGTACCTATTACAGGTTTTTATGAAGTCAATATTTAGTGAAGGTGAAAGCAAAAATTCTGCTCCCGCTATTATAGCTAATCTGGCACTTTCACTGTCTAATACTGTCCCTGCTCCTATAACTACTTCATCATTTTGGTATTTTTCTGTTAATGCTTCTATAGTTTTTAGTGAATTTGGACTATCAAGTGTTACTTCTATAAGTTTAATTCCACCTTTAACTAGCGCTTCCGTCACTTCAATTGCTTCTTCTTTATCTAGCATTCTAATTATTGCTACTATTTTTTCTTCTAATATAAAATTAATAAGCTCATTTTTAATCATTTAATCTCTCCTTATCTTAGAACAATTTCTTTGTCATTCATAAAATGATCTAAATCTTCTAATGTTGGAAAACCTTCAATATCTCCTTTAACAGTAATGGCATATGCTCCTATAGCGTTTCCAAATTCACCGCATTTTTTCAGATTATATCCCTTTAAAAGTCCAAATATAAATCCGGCATTAAATCCATCTCCTGCTCCTACAGTATCGATAATATTTTCTACCTTATGTCCTACAACATGTTTTCTACTATCTTTTTCAGCTACTATGCATCCATCTTCACCTAGTTTTAATCCTATTGTTTTAACTCCTAGTTCTAAAAAAGAATCTATAACTTCATCTCTATCTTCTTTATCAAAGAGCATTTGTCCTTCTTTTAGGCCGGATAAAACTATATCAACATGTTTGCAAATATCAATAAGTACTTCTTTCATTTCTTCTTTTTGCCATAGTTTTAGCCTTATATTAGGGTCAAAAGAAATTCTAACATTATTCTTTTTTGCTATGTCTATGGCTTTATAAATAGATTCTCTACATGATTTACTTAAGGATGGTGTAATTCCTGTGATGTGAAGAAATTTTGCTTTTTTAATATAATTTTCATCTATATCTTCAGGACTCAAATGACTTGCTGCTGAATTCTTCCTGTAGTAATAAATAGATGTGCATCCTAAATTTTTTCTTTCTTTTATCATTAATCCTGTATTATGATTAGGATCTTTTTTTACTTCTGATACATCTACTCCTTCTCCCCTAATCAATGATAAAACGTATTCTCCAAAACTATCATTGCCCACTTTGCTAATCCAACCCGTACTAATATTAAGTTTAGCTAAAGCAATAGCAAAGTTTGATTCTGCTCCTCCTATATGTTTTGAGAAATTGTTTATATATTTTAAGTAGCCATCTTCTTCAGGATTCATAAGCACCATTGTTTCTCCTAGTGTAACTACATCTATCACCCGGTTACCTCCTTTTTCTTAATTTTCATTTTACTTCTGTTTCATATTATGAAACTCCGTTTTATTATTTCTTACTATAATGTTACTCTTTTTATCTTTTATTGTCAATAAAATTCATTTGTTAATATTTTATTTAAAAATAACAGCAAATAAAAAATCGAACTTTTTTAATCAAGTTCGATTTTTTACTTATTATTATTATTATT
>CAZNLP010000192.1:0-3742 GCA_964574015.1 uncultured Clostridia bacterium
TTCTATTCATTCAAAGGATTTTTATCTACAGCATTTTTTAAGCGTTTTTCATTGACATGGGTATATATCTGTGTAGTTGATATGTTTTCGTGGCCTAAAATCGATTGTAATGCCCTTATATCTACATCTCCGTACTGATACATTAGAGTTGCTGCCGTATGTCTTAATTTATGCGGTGAATATTTATCAGTGTCAAGACCTGCACTTTTTAAATGTTTTTCTACTAAATGCTGTACAGCTTTAGGAGAGATTCTTTTTTTTCTATTACTTAGGAATAAAGCATCTTCTTGACCTCTTAATGGTTTTGGTCTAGCCTTTAAATATTCTTCTATAGAATTTTTAGTGACATCGTTTAAGTATACCGTTCGTTCTTTATTTCCTTTACCAATTACTGTAAGGCTATCACCAGATATCTTTGAAATATCAATGCTTACAAGTTCAGATAGTCTGATTCCGCAATTTAAGAAAACCATAATTATAGCTTTATCTCTAATCTTATATCTACCTTCTATATTGTTTAATAGCTTTTTAGCATTTTCTAAGTCGAGGTAAACAGGGTGCCTAGCGTTTGGTTTTGGAGATTCAAGTTTTATAGTAGGATTGTTATCGATAACTTCAATAACGCCGTGTAAATACTTAAAATAAGATTTAATAGAAGCTATTTTTCTTGACTTTGTTTTATTATTTACTTTTCTATATTCATCCAAGTAGGTAATGTAGGAGTGGAGGTCCTGAATTTTTATATTTTTTAAAAAATCCTCAGAAGAATCTATTATATTTATATCATCGAAGTTTTCAAAATCAATTTTTTCAGAAGCACCTATGAAATACCTGTAAAACAATCTCAGATCATAAAAGTATTCCTGGATTGTGTTTTTAGATTTTCCTTTAATCGACTTTAAATAATTCAAATAATTTGAAAGAAGAGGAGGAGCTTCAAAATAATTCATAAAAATACCGTCCTTTTTTGGGATTTATTATGTCGCAAAATGTATATTTTGCGACAAAACCTATTAATTTCTTTAATTTTAACATTTTTTTTAACTAATATCAAGCTTTTGTTGTCTATTTATTATTAACCTCCACTCAAGACTAAATTCTGTATCATTCGCAGTTTTTGTTATTATTTAATGCAACACTATGCCTAATATTATTTTATTTGCTTAAAATCCATTTAAATTCCTTGTTTTTTTAATATAATTATAATAGATTTGAAATTTAAATAAAAAAGCCTAATCTAAAATTATTTTAAGATTAGGCTCCTATTTTGCAATTTATTAAACTTTTAAATGTATTTCTTCATTTTCTGAAAAATTATATTTATCAATGATAGGTTTTATTTTTATATTTATAAATTCTTCAGTTTGATTTTTGCTTCTACCAATAAATCTCATCGGATCTAAAAGTTTTTCGATTTCATCTTTGGTTATATCTAATTCTTTACTATATGAAATTCTATCGATTAAATCATTTTCATTTCCTTTTTCTTTAACTTCCTTGGCAGATTCCATAGATAAAACTCTTATTTGTTCATGTATATCTTGACGGTTTCCACCTTTTTTTACTAATTCCATGATAATATTTTCTGTAGCCATGAACGGAAGTTCATCATTTATGTGTTTTTCTATTACTTTCTTATTTACAATTATACCCTGGAAAATATTAGTAGCTATATCTAACACTGCATCACATGCTAAAAAGCTCTCTGGTATAGTTAATCTTCTGTTAGCTGAATCATCAAGAGTTCTCTCAAACCACTGTGTTGATGCTGTGTCCGATGTATTACTTGTTAAATTCATAATATACCTTGATAAAGATGCGATTCGTTCGCTTCTCATAGGATTTCTTTTATATGCCATTGCAGATGAACCTATTTGTTTTTTACCAAAAGGTTCTTCAACTTCTTTCAAATTTTGAAGTAGTCGGATATCATTAGTTAATTTATGTAGACTTTGAGCTATTCCACTTAACTTAGATAAAATCTTATAATCAACCTTCCTTGGATACGTCTGTCCCGTTACATCGTATACTTCTTCAAAACCCATTTTATTTGCAACTAAATAATCTAATTGTTTTACTTTTTCTTGATCATCATCAAATAGCTTCATGTAGCTTGCCTGAGTTCCAGTTGTGCCCTTAGCACCTCTTAATTTCAATTCATTGATCTCATATTCTAAATCTAAATAATCATAATATATGTCCTGCAGCCATAAAGATGCTCTTTTCCCTACAGTTGTAAGCTGAGCTGGTTGAAAGTGAGTAAAACCAAGGGTTGGAGTATCACTATATTCTAATGCAAAGTCAGAAATAACCATCATCAATTTCACTAATTTCTTTTTTATTAACAATGAAGCTTCTTTTAATAGAATTAAGTCTGTATTATCACCTACAAATGCGCTTGTTGCTCCTAAATGTATAATAGGCATTGCTTTTTTACATTGAGTTCCATAAGTATGTACATGAGCCATAACATCGTGTCTGAATTCTTTCTCTTTTTCAGCGGCAAGCTTAAAATCAATATTATATATGTTTTCTTTTAATTCTTTAATCTGGTCTTCTGTTATATCTAATCCAAGTTCTTTTTGGGATTCAGCTAATGCTACCCATAATTTTCTCCAATTTGAAAATTTATTTTCATCAGAAAATACGTAGCTCATCTCATCACTTGCATACCTCACTATTAATGGATTGTTATATTTTTTTCTGTTTATTTTAATCACCTCTCTTAGATTTATTTCTTCAATAATATTTAAATTAAAATAAATAAAAGAAGTAAACAATTGTTTACTTCTTTCATATTTTTATTTTGCATAACTTACTGATCTTGTTTCTCTTATTACATTTACTTTTATTTGTCCTGGATATTCTAATTCTGCTTCTATTCTTTTTACAATATCTCTCGAAACCATAGCCATTCCAGCATCATTGATTTTTTCTGGTTTAACCATAATTCTAACTTCTCTTCCAGCTTGTATTGCATAGCATTTTTCAACACCATCAAAGGAGTTGGCTATTTCTTCCAATTTCTCAAGTCTTTTAATGTATGACTCTAAGGTTTCTCTTCTAGCTCCAGGTCTTGCTGCAGAAATCGCATCAGCTGCTTGTACTAATACAGCTTCAATTGTGTCAGGTTCTATATCTCCATGATGTGATGCTATTGCATTTATAACTTCTTTACTTTCTCTATATCTTTTAGCCATATCTGCTCCTATAGTAACATGAGGTCCTTCTATTTCATGGTCTACAGCTTTTCCTATATCATGTAAAAGTCCTGCTCGTTTAGCAATTTTAACGTCTGCACCTAATTCAGCAGCCATAATGCTGCTTAAGTAAGCAACTTCTATAGAATGTTTAAGCACATTCTGGCCGTAACTGGTTCTATATTTTAATCTGCCTAGCAATTTAATAATTTCAGGGTGTATACCATTTACCCCGGTGTCAAAGGCAGCCTTTTCACCTTCTTCTTTTATTTCTTCATCGATTTCTTTTTTAGCTCTATCAACCATTTCTTCTATTCTTGCTGGATGAATTCTACCATCATTGATTAATTTTTCTAAGGCTATTCTTGCTACTTCTCTTCTAATAGGGTCGAATCCTGATATAACAACTGCTTCAGGTGTATCATCTATTATTAAATCAATACCAGTTAAGGTTTCTAATGCTCTGATATTTCTTCCTTCTCGTCCAATTATTCTACCTTTCATTTCATCATTTGGTAGGTCTACTACAGATACTGTAGTTT
>CAZNLP010000193.1:0-3738 GCA_964574015.1 uncultured Clostridia bacterium
TGAAAACAATTATCACACTTAAAAGGGAAGGTATAAAAGCTGCTTTCAAAGAATATTTTATTTCATCTGTATTACTAATAAATGTCTCATACAACAAATTCACATTAGCTGAATATAGAAAATTAAGAAAAATAACTAAAAACATTACCAATAATACAAATGCTGACATATATGTGCTTACTTTATAAAAAGGATTAAAATTTAGATTAAAATTCGAAAATAAATTTACTCCTCTTTTTTTGAATTCCATCTTTTTAGAATAATTAACAAGTATAAGCAATGCTGCCAAATTTAATACAACTAAAGGAAGTGATATATATATAATCTGGCTAAAAGAAGTTCCTGATGTGAAATATGTAAATATCTCCAGACTGTATGTCTTTAATTGAAAAAGAGAAGGTATGCTAAAATCCGACATAACTAGTATGAATATTAATGCTGATGATGATATCCAATAGGGCTTAAGCATTTTAAAAATGATTTTATAAATTACACTGCCATCTTTTTTATAAATTCTCGCTGAATCTATGTAGGACTTGTCTATATTATAAAATCCTACAGACAGTATTAAAATATTTATAGTTGAGTAGTAGGTGGATAAGACCAATAGAGTTTTTAAAAAACTAAAACTACCAATTCCTAATAGTTTTATCCAACTTAATGCATGTATATATGGAGATATAATAAATAAGGTAAATACTCCAGCAATTATTAAAAATGCATATTTTTTAAATTTCTTAGTAATATACATAAGCCCGTTAAAACTAATGAATAAAGAAATAAATGCTACTGACAAAGAAAGTAATACGGATTTTGACAGAAGGTTTATTCTTCTTATATTTAGAATATCATTACAAGATACTCCTTCAGCAGCTACTAACTCGATAATACTAAAAAAAGGGATAATAATAATAATTACTATTACTGTCGTTAAGACCCTTAATAATAATTTGTTTATAAACTTACCTAACCAGAGCATTCTGTATTTCCTCTAGAAGCTCTTCACTATTTTCATATGCTTTTTGAAAATCACATTCTAAAAATTTTATATCTGGTTCCTGGTTATTTAAAGATATATCTATGAAACCCATTTCTATTAGCTTATCTTCTGTATCTTTTTTTAAAATATAGTCCATAAATATTTTACCTTCTTCAGAGTTACTACATCCATTAATCAATCCAACTGTATTAGGTATAACAAGAGTCCCTATACTATCCTGGTCTAAATATATCACCTCTACAGGTTTTCCATCCTTTACAGCAGCAAAAGCATCGTCTGTATCAGTTATACCAAATGCTATTTCTCCAGAAGCAACTAAATCTCTAACCACAGAGTTACCATCAACTATTAATGTATTGTTTTCCTGAGCATCTAAAAAGTACTGAATCGCCTCATCCGTACCCCAGTTTTGACTCATAACAAAAAGATGAGTTAAGGTAGTTCCAAACATAGGATAGGCAACAGCTTTTTTGTAATCTTTATATTTCTCATCAGTTAAATCATATACAGAGCTTGGATATTCTCCATTATTAAATATATCTTTATTTACAATCATAACTCTTGCTCTTCCACCAAATCCCGTCCAATATCCATCCTTGTCTTTATAAGATTCTGGTATATCAGATGCTTGTCCCGATACATATGGTTGAAAAACACCTTCCTCTTTAAGTTTTAAAGTCATTATGATTTCAGAACTCCAAAAAACATCCCCTTGAGGATTATCCTTTTCAGAAATCAACCTATTTGCAAGTCCTGTGGTTTTAGAAGCTTCAATATCATACACCGGCAGCACTTTTATTCCTGTTTCATTTTCGAAATCATTTAATATTTCTTCAGCTATATGCTGATCTACAGAAGTATAAACAACAACTTCTCTATCTTCTCCAATATTTATATCCCCTGAACAACCTGATAGAAATAGTAATATTATAAAAATAATAACAAGTATTCTTTTCATAAGATCCCCCCAATGCTTTACTAAAATTATATCACAATTTTAGTAAATATATTAAATATTTTTAACATTTTTTTGCTATATTTTTAAAAAATGTGTATTATATTATTAGGATAAAAATGAAGCAGATATATTAATAATTAAAATCTTTTAAAAGGAGGTATTATGTACTGTCAAAATTGTGGTAATAAGATAAGTAACGAGGCTAGATTCTGCTCTCTTTGTGGAACAAAGCTAAATTCTGTTCAAAATATCAAAGAAGAAAAAATTTCCGAATCTACAAAATCAAATTCATCTATAAATAAAGAAGATAAAGCTTTAATGGTTTTAAATGCTTCTTTAAAGGAAGGTTTGCTAAAAAGTATTAACTGCTATATTGTTTTTTTGAAGGATAAAACTTTAGTTTTTAAGCTTTCAAAAGAAAGACAGAATGAAGAAATTAAGAAGTTTCAAAAAGAATTAAAAGATTCCGGAACAGGTTTTTTCAAAGGATCAGCAGCTATGATGAGTTTTTTGACCAGCTTTGGAGATAGGTTTTACAAAATGACTCCTGAAGAAATTCTTGCTGAAAACAAAGAGAATTTTCAAATACAAAATAATGAAATCTCTAAAATTCAATTTAAACAATCATTAACTATACTTGATGAGGATAGCCAAAGACAAAAAATGGGTGATATTAAAATAAAATATCCTTCAGGTGAACTAAAATTCCAACATAAGTATAAAGATTCCAATGGAAATATCAAAAAAGTTTTATCTTCATTATTTAATAGAAGTTTAAAATATAAGGGTAAAAAGTCTATTGTGGTTTTAGGAGACAAGGATGGTTTCAGATAAATTACAAATTAATTTACAAAAAATAAAAAACCGTACTTTTACCAAATGAAAAAGTACGGTTTATCTTTAGCCTTAAAAACTATTAAAAATAAGAAAAAAACAACCGATATAAATTAATAGATAAAATGATATAATATTAGTCAAGAATTTATATAAAATAGTAATAAATATAATGATAAAATATTTAATTCTATCAGGCAGTATGTAATTGTAAAAAGTATGTTGTAAATATATTTAATAAAGATATAGTTTGATTAAATAACAATAAAACAGCTAAATAGGAGAGGTTTAGGTATGATTCATATTAAAGAATATAGAAAAAATGGATTTTTACTATTAATTATTTTAATTAGTATTTTTACTTTTAATAATCAATTAAAAACTTATGGGACTGAGCTTCTAGAAGAAGAAAGCAATCCAGTATTCGAAGAAATCGGAAGAGAATCAGGTTTATCAAACTTATCTGTTTCAAATATAATACAGGATAAGTACGGATTTATGTGGTTTGGAACCCAAGGGGGATTGAACTACTATAATGGACTTGAAATGGAAGTATATAAGAGAAATCCATTTAGTGATGATAAACTTGTCCACAACTTAATTCAAACTATGTATTACGATGAAGAAAATCATGAAATATGGATTGGAACATATCAGGGTGTTTCAAGGTTTATAATAAATCAAGATAAATTTGAAAATTATACAGTAGAAAATAGCGGACTCTCAAATCCAGTAGTAATTTCAGTAGAAAAAGACAAATATAATGATATTTGGATTGGTACATTAGAGGGGCTTAATAGACTTGACTTAGATACTGGGAAAATATCTGTATATGAAGTTCCAGGAAGTGTAGTTAGAGACATAACGATTGATTCAAAAAACAGATTATTAATAGGAACTTATGAAGGATTATGCTATTTTGATTATAAAAAAAGAAGTATAGAAA
>CAZNLP010000194.1:0-3670 GCA_964574015.1 uncultured Clostridia bacterium
TTAGGTTTGAAGGTAATGTCCGAGGTAAAAGTTTCAACAAAGATTCCTGCAGTAAGTAGATAAATTGCAGATCCTGCTACTATTCCAAAGTTTTGAACTGATATTGGATGCTGGAAAAATGGTAGTTCAAAAGTTGCTGCAGACATTTTAGTGTATTCAGCTATAGCTTCAGAAGATATACCGAAGCCCATTAGTATTTTACCAAACCAAATACCATAAGGCTGTGATGCTCCCCATCCTGAACCAGTTACGCCCATAAGTACTAAGAAAAGCAAACTTATTACTACAAAAGCCTGCTTCATTGTCCAAGCTTTTGCAAATAAACGGTCATATGCTTCTCCGCTAAAAAGTTTAAAGTTCTTTGAATCAATAGGATCTAATGTGTCCTGCTTCTGTTCTGCTGGTACACCTGTGTAGGTGTTGCAATTTTTACAGTTTCTTTCATAAAGATAAGATAATCCCACTACTATTAAACAAATTATTCCTAAAAAGACTAAAGCTCCAAGGTATCCTTCCATTCCATCGAACTTAAACCAGTCTGGTAGGAAAACTCCTTTTTGGAACTGTTCTCCAATAGGTGAAGTTATCCATGAATCATTTACCCAGCTTGCAGTTCTCTGAACCGGGAATCCTAAAAATACTCCCATCATAAAAAATATTAATGTGATAAAAGCTCTTGGGAATCCAGCTACAAGGTCCTGTAAAACTCCTGAAGCACAACAAACAGAGAAAGTCATCCCAAATCCAAATAATATTCCACCTAATATTACTCCAAAGTTTATCGGTCTAATCCAAAGACCGAAAGTTGTTGGATCTTTCCCAAATAAAAGTCCCGCCGTTAATACTGCTGAAATAAAAAACATAAACATCAGCATTCTCATCAACTTTGTAGAACCTGTATTTAGTGCTCTATTTACACTACCAGCAAATCCAGCAAATCCTCTTGTCAAGGCATATCCTAACCCGACTCCCACAACAAGTCTAAAAAACAGAATCTCTGTTGCCAGTTGTGACTTACCTAATATAAAAACTAAAATGATAATAATAAACCCTAAAATATTTTCCAGTTTTTTCATATTTTATTTCCTCCAAATCGAAAGTTTTTTTATAATTTAGTATCATTAACTCCTAAAAATAGATACTCTATGTAGTTAGAAATTTCTCAATATTGTCGATTTTTTAACAATATCAAGCATACTTTTTCCTAATTACATATGTATTATATATTATATTAGAGGGTTTTTATAATAGTATTCGCTTATAAGGGTATATCCATTTGTTATATATATAACATACTTTTTGTAAAATATATAATTTTTATAAAAAAATAAGCCTCATTATAAAAATAAAGACTTATTTATGTATATGTTTGTTTATTTTTATTTTTTTCAACTATCATTCTTTTTTTGTTTTTTTTATAATAACCTTCTTTATTTTTTTGTTTTCTATTTTATCAATTTTAAACTGAATATTTTTATATTCTATAGTATTATCTATTTCTTGTATAGGTATTCTTCCCAACTGATGTATTAAAAATCCGCTTAAGGTATCGAATTCTTCTGAAAATTCGTCTAGTTCAGTGTTTAAAACTCTATTAATTTCTTTTATTGAAGTGCTTCCTTCAGCTACAAAATTATTTTTATCAATAATTTTTATTGGTAATCCATCAATATCGTACTCATCTTCTATCTCTCCAACTATTTCTTCTAATAAATCTTCCATCGTAACAATACCGGAAAAACCTCCGTGTTGATCTATTAATATTGCTATATGATTTTTGCTTTTTTGCATTTCTAAAAAAAGCTTATCAATTTTTTTTCTCTCAGGTATAAAGTATGCTTCTCTTAAAATATTCCTGATATTTATTTGGTTAATTTCCTTTTCCTGTAGTTTAGGAATTAAATCTTTTAAATATAGTATACCAATAATTTTATCTCTATTGTCTTCGTATACAGGAATTCTTGAATACTTTAAATTCATAATTTCTTTGAAGTATTTGGATATAGGTTTATTTATATCTATCATGAATACATCAGTTCTTGATGTCATTATGTCTTCACACAATTTATTGTCAAAGGACATTATACTGTTTATCATGTCTTTTTCTGTTTTTTCTATAACCCCCTGTTCTTCTCCAAGTTCTATTATGGATTTTATTTCTTCTAAGGTAATCTCTTCTTCCACTCCTTCAGTTTTGTATCCTAACAATCTTACGACTGCATTTGTTGAAAAAGATAAAAAACTTATAAATGGTTTCATTATTTTAGCAGTTATAGAAATAGGTTTAACTGCAATTCTAGAAAATTTTTCTGCCGATTGTAAAGCTACTCTTTTCGGTACAAGTTCTCCAAATACAAGTACAAAATAAGATAAAAGAAGTGTTACTCCAATAAAAGATAAATTTTTTGCAAAAGGAACTCCTATACTAGATAAGTATACTCCCAGTTTTCCTGAAATCCCAACTGCAGCTGATGCTGATGAGAAAAAACCAGCAAAAGTAATCCCAACCTGTATAGTTGATAAAAATCTTGATGGTTTACCTAAAATTTCTATGAGAAGTTCGGATTTCTTATCTCCTTCTTCAACTTTTCGTCTTAATTTATTCTTATCCAAAGAAACGAATGCTATTTCAGTTGCAGCAAAAAAACCATTTATTAATGTTAATACTAGTATTATTAGTAATTGTGTAGTGATAGAATTATCAGCCATGAATTTATCCTTCTCCTTTTAATAATATTTTTTATGATATTAAACCTATATTTTGTCTTATTTATAAAAAAGTTTTATAATAAAACATACCCCACCTTTTTAGGTGGAGTATGTTTTGCAATTTATTTTTTCATTATAGTTATTCCTACAAGCCCAGGCCCGGTATGTACGCCTGCCACAGGACTTATATCTCTGTATCCTTCTCTTATTGCATTCGGAATATTTTTTGCTTTTTTATAAAGCTTCTGAGCTTCTTCTTTGGCTCCTCCATGAAGAACCCAGACTTTACCTGTTTTACCTTCTAATGTTTCTTTCATTATTTCATAAAGCTTGTTTACACTTTTTTTCTTTCCTCTTACTTTTGTATAAGTGTAGTATATACCTTCATTGTCTATAGATATAATAGGCTTCAAATTTAATAATTCTCCTATACTCCCAGACACCTTGCCTATACGTCCACCTTTCATTAAATACTTAAGGGTATCTAAAACATAATAGACTTTTATTTTTTCTCTAAGTATAGGAAGTTGCTTAATAATATAATCAAATTCTTTCCCTTCGTTTATCATTTCTCCACATTCTAATATTATTCCTCCTGCACCCATAGAAAGGGCTTTTGAGTCAAATATTTCATATGTCATTTCAGGATGTTTTTCGCTCACTACTCGTATTGTATTATGAGTTCCTGAAAGTCCTGAAGATATAGTTACTGCTATTACGTGAGTATATCCTTCCTCCTTCAACTTTGAAAACAGGGAATCTACTTCCTCCATTGACGGAAGTGAAGTCGTCGGAACTTCTATTTTCATATTATCGTATATTTCTTGAGGTGTTATGTCTACTCTGTCTGTATATTCTCTATCCTTATATACTATTTTTAGTGGTAAAATGTGTACATTGTACTTTTCAATTTCTTCTTTATTTAAATCACAGGTACTATCTGCTACTAAAGCTATTTTTT
>CAZNLP010000195.1:0-3669 GCA_964574015.1 uncultured Clostridia bacterium
AAATCTTCTTTATCTATCTTAGTTCCTTTATTTGGTCCATTTGGTATTGGTTCGAAGATTCTATCCGGTACGGTATCTTCTTTTCTTGTGAAACCGTTCTTTTGATTGAATACTCTCATCAAATTAATTCTTCTTTCACCAATTTCTTGAAGTTCTTCAATAGTTGCATCCCAATCTAATCCATATTTACAGAAATCAAGTAAATCTTTAGGTCCATATAACTGCCATGATGGTCCCCAAGCAAACTGACATAAGCATAAGGTATCCATCATTGAATAGAATTTTTGTGTTTCTAATGCAAATTTTGCTTTATTTTCATCTAATACACCATAAGAATCGCAGCTTTCAAATTCTGCTAACATATTTACCCATTTCCAGTCCTGTGAATCTTTTGGTGCCAATAGTGATGGGTCGTGCTCAGAAGATTGATGATCTGCTCCAAATGGGTTTACTGCATAATTAATTGCTAAGTTCGGCTTCATTTGAGGCATATGTGCAGGCATTTCCTGTTTCTTTGATGCCATAACAAATTTCTCTGCTCCATTTCCTATTTCCTCTGCTGCTCTAGCACTTCCTTTAGCTAATAATTCTCCTATACCTTTTTCTTTATTAGCTATTTTCGGTATTAGTTTTTCAAATACACTGCTGTTACCAAAGGTTAATTCTAATCCATCAGTGTCTTCTTTAGTCAAAAGACCAGCTTCATAGCATTCCATAGCAAATGCTATAGTAGCACCGCAGGAAATAGTATCCAGACCATACATATTGCAAAGCTGATTAGCATAACCAATATCCTCTAGATTTGTATTTCTACAGTATGAACCGAATGTACCTACTGTTTCATACTCAGGTCCACCGTACTGAGGGTCTACTTTTCCTTCAATTTCTACTGTTGCTTTACATCTAATAGCACAGCCAAAACATGTATCTCTTTCTTTAAGTATAGTCTTTGTTATCGTGTCTCCAAAAATCTTTTCTCCATCTTCTAAATAACCTTTTTTCCAGTTTTCTGTAGGTAAGAAACCTTCTCCTTGATGAAAATCAGTAACTCCTGCAGTACCATTTACTCCTAAATCTTCTATCACTTCATTGTTTTTAATTCTTTCTTTTACATCTCTTGTTAAAGTTTTAAAATTTTCAGGATCTGAAGGTTTTTGAGGTTTCTGTTTTTTTACTACAAGTGCTTTAAGATTTTTAGAACCCATTACTGCTCCAACGCCGTTTCTTCCATTTGCTCTATTCTTATAGTGAATGATGCTGGCGTAGTTTACAAGGTTTTCTCCTCCCGGGCCTATCATCGACATTTCTACATTTTGTTCATCTAGTTCTTCTTTAACTAAATCATCTGCTTCACCAACCACTTTACCCCAAATATTTTTAGCATCCTTGAATTCAATCTTATCTTTATCTATGTAAATATAGATAGGTCTTTTTGCTTTTCCTTTTACCATTACACTGTTGTATCCATTGCCATGTAAGTGAATTGGTATAAATCCTCCTACCTGAGAATCTCCTGCAGCACCAGTTAATGGACTTTTAGTTGTAACTACCATTCTACTTTGTCCACTTATCGGTATACCGGTTAAAGGAGATACTGAATATATCAGTAAATTCTCCGGGGATAATGGATCTACTTTAGGATCCATGTTTTTCAACATTAAATACATTCCTAATGCCGAACCACCTGGATATTTTCTGTGAGTTTCACCTGATAAAGTTTTTACTTCGTATTTCTCATTTGTTAAATCAATTTCTAAAATTTTCGCTTCTGGAAAATTACTCATTTTATCCCTCCCTTTGTTATTATTATATCTATTTTATTATATTGTTTAATTAATGTAAATATCTATCTGACTTACTAAGTCAGATAGATATTTTATTTAAATGTTTTATTTAAAATATAAATCCTGCTGCTAAGAATAATACTGCTGATATAGCTGCTGCTAAGAATCCAAAAGGCATTTGTGTAATCGCATGTCTAAAGTTGTCGCAACCGCAAGCAGTAGAAGTAAGTATTGTTGCATCTGAATAGAAACATATATGACTTCCAAATACTCCTGCTGATAATACTGCTCCAACTGTAAGCGCTGGATTAGCCCCTACTTGCATTGTCAGTGGAATTACTATAGGTAGTGCAATTATATACATTCCCCAGTTAGTTCCAGTGATAAACTCAGTAATAGCAAGTACAAAGAATATTATTACCGGCATTAGTGCAGGAGTCATTACAGTTGATGCTCCGGTGATAATATATTGCGTAAAGCCAATTTGATCGTTGGCATCTGCAAATGTAAATGCAAGAACCATTAAAAGTAGAGGAAGAATCATATTTTTTATTCCCTGTACACTGTTATCTGCAAACTCTTCTGCTGTCATAAGATTTTGAGGTACATATAGGAAAAACATAAATCCTACAGTAGTAATAACTCCCATCTGCATATCTATATCAAAATATATTGTAGATGCTAACAGGAATAATATAGGAAGAAAGAAATTCATAATCTTAGGATTGTCAGGCATTTCAATTGATTGGCCTGCTCTCATATCTATTTTTTCTGATCCCGGAGGTGCAAGTATTCCTTCTTCTTTTGCTCTTCTTTCAGCTTCTTTCATAGGTCCAAATATAGGTATAACTCCTATTATTACAAGAGGAACAATTATTAATGCTGCCCATGCATAAAAGTTAAAAGGTATAGTTTTGATAAAATAAACCATTCCTTCACCTTCTGGAGCCCATCCGTTTATTTCGAGCAATCTTGAAGCAAAAACTGCCCAGGTGGTTATTGGAACAATAACACAAGCAGGTGCTGCTGTCGAGTCTACTATATAAGATAAATATTCTCTAGATACCTTATATCTATCAGTTACAGGAGCCATACTAGATCCTACTGTTAATGAGTTTAAGTAATCATCTATAAATATTGCAACACCTAAAAGCCATGTCCAAAGTAAAGTGCTTTTTTCTGTCTTTGCTTTTGATGAAACCCACTCACCAAAGGCAAAAGCTCCTCCAGCCTGTTCTATGAGAACTATTATACTTCCCATTAGTCCACATACTATAAACAACCAGGCTATATCTTCACTCATCATAACATTCAATAATGATTCATTAAATGCTCCAAACCAAGCTCCTTTATGGACAAATACAAAACCCATAACTGATGCAAGTACCAAAGCTTCCAATATTCTTTTCGTCCAGAAAATGTATACTATTAAGAATAATGCTGGCACAAGTTTAATTACACCCAGTTGATCTGGATTATCAGGCAAAACTCTTGTAAGCAATGTTGTAGCTAGTACAACCAATGCTATTCCTATAAACATTTTTCTAGGATCTACCTGATTTTTTAAAGTTGTTTTTTTATTTGGTTTTTTATTTTGTTCTGCACTCATGTTATCCCTCTCATTGTTTTATTTTATTATATTGTTTCTTTAATTTATATATCTATCTGACTTTTCAAGTCAGATAGATATATTATTTAAATATTTTATTTAAAATATGAATCCTGCTGCTAAGAAAAATACTGCCGCTATACCTGCTGAAAGAAATCCAAAAGGCATCTGTGTAATAGCATGTCTGTAATTGTCGCAACCGCAGGCTGTAGATGTTAAAATTGTAGCATCAGAATAAAAGCATATATGGCTTCCAAATACTCCAGCTGAAAGTGT
>CAZNLP010000196.1:0-3621 GCA_964574015.1 uncultured Clostridia bacterium
AGATGAAGAAATTGATATTAAAGATTCAGAATTTGTTGACAATTCAATAACTGATGTAAAAGGAGATATAAAAGTAAAGAACCTTACTTTTAGATATGATGGCGAAAAAGAAATAGCTTTAAAAAATGTATCCTTTCAAATTAATAGAGGAGAAACTCTAGGAGTAATAGGAAGGACAGGAAGTGGTAAAACATCTTTAGTTGATCTTTTACTAAGATTGCATGACCCAGAAAAAGATACTATTTTTATTGATGGCAGGGATATTTTAGAAATCCCATTAAATATACTTAGAGAATCTATTGGTTATGTACCTCAGGATAACTTTTTGTTTACGGATAATATATATAATAACATAGATTTTGGGCACAGAGATAAAAGCAAGGAAGAAATCATGGAGGCAGCAAAAAAAGCCTGTGTTCACGATAACATAGTAGAGTTCAAAGAAGGATACGATACTTTAGTAGGTGAGCGAGGAGTTACATTGTCTGGAGGACAAAAACAGAGAATATCTATAGCGAGAGCTTTGATTAAAGACCCCAAAATACTTATATTGGATGATGCTGTTTCTTCAGTAGATACAGATACGGAAGAAAAAATCTTAGGGCATCTTAAGGAAGATCGAAAAAACAAAACTACTATAATCATTGCTCACAGAATTTCGACTATACAAAATGCTGACAGAATTATAGTTTTAGATGAAGGCGAAATAATAGAAAAAGGAAACCACAGCGAACTGCTTAAAAATGAAAAACTTTACTATAGTCTATACCAGAAACAACTATTGGAAAGAGAACTTGAAGAGGAAAATGATGATGGGCAGGTGGTAGAATGAATCAGTATATAAATAAAGAAAAACAATATAAATCATTAGATCTTAATCTGATGAAAAGACTTTTGAAATATGCTAAACCTTTTTGGATTCAAATCACAATTTCTCTAGTGTTATTACTTGGAGTCGTAGGTCTTGAGCTTTATCAACCTATACTTTTAGGTAAAGCAGTAGATGAATTTATAGTTAATGAGGATATACCGGGAGTAGTTAGACTAGCTTTTATTTACTTCGGCACGGCTTTAGCTATTTTTGTGCTTACATATATTCAATCTATGATACTTCAGTACAGCGGTCAAAAGATTATTTACAATATTAGAGTTGAGATGTTTGAAAAGCTTCAATCTTTATCTATAGAATTTTTCAACAAACATCCAATTGGAAAACTTGTAACCAGAGTAACAAACGATACTGAAACTTTAAATGAGCTCTACACCAGTGTAATAGTAAACTCTATAAAAAGTATATTTGTTTTAGTAGGGATTATAGTAACTATGATTGCATATAATCTTAAGTTATCTTTAATTACTTTTACAGTAATACCTTTTATAGTAATATTTACTATAATCTTTAGAAAAAAAACAAGGGAGATATATAGAGCAATAAGAAGAAGAGTAGCCGGAGTTAATGCTTATATATCTGAACATATAAGTGGTATGAAAATAGTTCAAATATTTGCCGTTGAAAAAGATGTTTTTAATAGATTTAATGATGAAAACAGTAAATTAAAGGATTCCTATATGGAGCAGTTGAAAATATTTAGTATCTACAGACCATCTATGTATATATTAAATATAGGAGCTTTTGCATTACTCGTAGCTTTTGGTGGAAGGATGGTTATAGAAGGTACAATAACAATAGGTACAATAGTTGTATTTCAAAGATATATAAGTAAATTTTTCGAACCTATTCAAGAGTTAGCTGAACAATTTAATGTCATGCAGTCTTCTATGGCGTCATCAGAAAGAATATTTAATCTTCTTGATGAAGAAGAGTACATAAAAAATAAGGAAGTCACTAAGGGTCTTAAAGAAGTAGAAGGAAGAATAGAATTTAAAAATGTTTGGTTCCAGTATAAGGAAGATGAATGGATATTAAAAGACGTATCTTTTACTGTAGAACCGGGAGAAACGGTAGCCTTTGTTGGAGCTACAGGAGCAGGTAAAACTACTATACAAAACCTAATCTCAAGATACTACGATATTCAAAAAGGTGAAATACTTTTGGATGGAACCAACATAAAAGATATAGATTTAAAGGAATTAAGAGAAAAAATCGGACAAATGCAGCAGGATGTATTTCTGTTTACAGGAGACATAAAGAGTAATATAAGATTAAGAGATGAAAGTATTACAGATGAAAAAATTCTTCAGGCTTCAAAATATGTAAATGCTGATAAATTCATCTGTAAATTGGAAAACAAATACGATCAAAAAGTTTACGAAAGAGGAGCTACATTCTCAGCAGGACAACGACAGTTGATATCCTTCGCCAGAACCTTAGCTTTTGACCCTGACATACTTATTCTTGATGAAGCGACAGCAAACATCGATACAGAGACGGAAATGCTTATACAAGATGCTATGGAAAAACTAATGGAAGGCAGAACTACTCTTGTAGTAGCCCACAGACTTTCGACTATACAAAATGCCGACAAAATAATAGTAATGCATAAGGGAAAAATTAAAGAAATGGGTAAGCATCAGGAACTTCTTGCAAACAGAGGAATTTACTATAATCTTTATAAAATTCAGTACGAAAAAGTCATATAGGAGACTAAAATGAATAATAAATATATAACAATACTTTTAGTAATACTTTTAGCAGTAACAATATTTTTTAATCTAACAATGATGAGTGAAATAAATAGTTTAAGAAACATGCTAGGAAACATCAATAATAACTACAGAAATTTAGAAAGCAGAATCGGTGGCATAAGCAACTCAGTACAAAATTCATTAAATCAATTCAACCAAGAAAAAATGTGGATAAGAAGTCACGACTTTAAGTTGATAGAGTACTATCCTGATGAAGAAAAGGTAGATATAGATATATCTATAGAATTTAATGAACTTAAAAAAAATGAAAAATTATACTTAGTAATTAAAGATGACAGCAATGATCAGCAGATGTTAGAGATGGAAGGTTATGAAGATTCAATGGTATATACAGATACTCTTCAATTAGATGCTGACAAAGACTATGAATTTTCTGTAGTTGGAGAAAGTGCAGAAAATAAAAGAAGTGACGACATTGACCAATTAAATGTGAAATCAACTATTGAAAATCTAGTTGTAATGGAAAATTGGGTACATAGATCATCTGCCAACTCGGAAGGAGAAATCCAGAATTTCCACTTCAATTTATTCATATTTAAAAATGTTGAAAGATACAGTGTTTTTGAAGAATTTGTTAAAGGTATAGAAATTATCGATATTACAGGAGAACTTTACGTTAATGGAGATCTAATAGATACTCTAGACTTTATAAATGGAGACAACTGGGAAGAGTTAGAAATCAGAAGTGAAGGTGAAAGAGAAGCTGTTCGTGAAACAAAAGGTGGTACTAAGGTGATTTTAGATATAGATGGAGTTTACAACTTTGATGAAGAAATATCCTATGAAATGTCTGATATAGTACTTGTAATAAAGGCTGAAGACTCTAATGGTAGAGTTTATACCCAGGATGTTCCTGTTACAAGGCATTAAGTATAGCAAGATGTATTTAGTAATAAAATAGTAAATAACTTTAATAATATTGATTTAAATAAGTACTATTATCTCGACTACGTG
>CAZNLP010000197.1:0-3598 GCA_964574015.1 uncultured Clostridia bacterium
GTATGCATATACAGAATACCTGAAAATAAATCTATTGTCAGCCCACCTTCATCATGCTCAGTGTGTGGTCATAGGTTGGGCTTTTTAGATTTAATTCCAGTTTTAACATATGTTTTTAATAAAGGCAAATGCAGACACTGCGGTGCCAAATATTCTGTCCAATATCCTCTTATCGAATTATTAAACGGCATCTTTTATTTATTAGTTTTTTACAAATATGGTCTTGAGTGGATATCTGTAATGCATTGTATTACTATAAGTCTTCTCATAGTAATATTTATGATTGATTTAAGATACAAGATCATCCCTGATTCTTTAGTAATTTTTGGTTTGCTTTATACTATTATTATTAGTATAATGTTAATAGATATTAATATTTGGGATAAGGTTTTCGGTTTTTTGTTTGGTTTTACTTTATTCCTAGTAATAGCTTTAGTTACAAATGCTATGGGTGGTGGTGATATTAAACTAATGGGGTTACTAGGCTTAAATTTTGGCTTGAAAGGAATTATTTTTATAACTATTTTTTCATTTATTATTGGAGCTATAATATCAATATTGTTATTAATAACTAAGAAAGCTACTAGAAAAGATTACATTCCTTTTGGTCCATTCATTGCTGTTTCAGCTGTGACATACATATTTTGGGGAGATAATATTATTAATCTATATTTAAAATTAATTCTTTAGAAAAGAGGGGTATTATGGCAAAGCAACTATCAATTGATATTGGAAGTAAAAATATTAAAATTATCGAGGGAAAAAGAAAAGGAAATAGTCTAATATTAAATAAAGCTATTACCGAAAAAACACCTTACCATTCTTCACACGAAGGGAATATTGATAACTACGAAGATATAAAAAATATTTTGGTTAAGGCTATCAAATCTAATAATTTTAAAAATAAAAATGTGGTTTTTAATATTAGCACTTCGTCTCTTATTACAAGAAGTTTAGACCTTCCTATATTGAAAAGAAAAGAAGAAACTATTCAAATGATTAAATATGAACTTGAACAGTATATGCCTGTAGTTTTAAGTGACTATAAAATAGTATATAGGATAATTGACACTTTCGAGAAAGAAGGAATTAAAAAGGGTAATTACCTTGTTTATGCAGTACCTAATGGTCTTATTAGTGACTACACTAGGTTATCAAAGGATTTAAAGTTAAATCTAAATGCTATTAATTTATCTTTTAATTCTATAGAGAATATCTTTTCGCCAGGTAAAAAAGTCTCAGGTATTAACATCGAAAAAAATAAATCATATTATATATTGGAACTTGGACATAAAATGATTATTTTCAATGTAATGAAAAATGGAAAGAATATTTTTTCGAGAATTATAAATCAAGGCGGAGATGATATAGACTTAGGTATAGTAAATTTATTTGAGATAGACAAAGAAAATGCAATTAATTCTAAACATAAGCTTTCTAATTTAGATGATAGCGAAGTTTATACTGAAGAAGAAAGATTTATTAATAATATTGTTAGAACTAATGTAAATGCCTGGATTACTGAAATACGTAAATTAATACAATTTTTTAATTCTAAAAATAAAGATGAAAATGTAGAAGATATGTTTTTATATGGTGGCAGTTCCAATATAAAAAACATTGAAGCATATTTTGAAGCTAGTTTCAATATAAATACTAGAGTAATTAAAGATGTAAAAAGTATTAAGTTTAATAATAATGCTATAAATAAAGGGCATTTTAAAGCATCGGAATATTTAGATGCCGTTGCTGGTTTATATCAAAGAAAAGAAGATATAAACTTATTATCTGATTTAATAGAACATAAAAGAATAAGACTAAAAAAAATAGCTGGGTATACCTTTGTAATAGGAGCTATAGTAGCAGCTACTGCCTTATATTTTATAAATACTAATTATAAGATAAATTCTTTAGAGTCGGAAATTAAACAAGCTGAAAGCATTTTAGAAAATGAGGTTTATAAACAAAAACTAAGGGAGTTAGAAGAACTAAAAGAAAGAATAGCAGTATTGGAAGAGTACAGAAGCAATTTAGTGGTGCTAAATAAGGGAATTAAAAGTCAAGATTTCATTGATGTTTATATACTAAATAGCATAGCCGATAATATACCGATAGATACAGAGCTAAGCAATATAAATATATCAAATGATAATATAGTCTTTAATGCTAGTTCTAGAACAAGACCATCAATAGCACAACTTGAGAAAAATTTAAAAGAAATTGATTTTATTTCTAAAATACATATTCCTGGAATAGTTAAAAATAACGAAGGAGAAATAGAAACTTTCAGTTATTCAGTAACATGTGTTGTAGATAGGGGGTATTCAAATGAGAATTAATAAAAGAGAAAAAATTCTTTTAGGGGTATTGCTTATAGTATTATTCGCTTATCTATTCTATAATTTCGTATATGTTTCAAACGAAGAAAAAATAGCAGGCTTAGAAGCAGAACTGGAAGTTAAAAATACTCAAGTAGAGGAATTGATGAAGGCTATTGAGGATAATAAAGTATTAAATACAAGATTTAAAGAATTAAACTTTGAAATTTCAGATATGTCAAAAGTATATTTACCAAACTTAGATCAAGAAAAATTAATCGTGTTCATTGATAAAAAAATTAATGAATACAGTATAGAAACTTCAAATATAAGCTTTACAGATGACAGTGTTATTACTATTAACAAAGAGCAGCCATCAAATGAAGCTGGGTATAGGTACAGATTAGAAGAGTTAAAAGATATTTATTTTAATAATATTGTAGATAATCAAAGTGTCGAAGAAAACCAGGAAGGACAATTAAGTCAAACTAATGCAGATAATTTGCAGATAAATTTAAATTTTAGCGCAGATTATTATGATTTATTAGATTTTATAAATGACCTGCAGAATAATAAATTTGAAATCACAATAACGAATATGGCTTTAACTTTAGGCGAAGATGATATGATAAGTGGTACAATGTCTGCAAATCTTTATTCTATACCTAAATTACATGAACATGAATTTATAAACTGGATATGGAGTGATTATATAGACTCAGGAAGAAGTAACCCATTCTACGAAAGTGATGTGCAGAGAGATCAATATTGGACTGCTAGATACGATTTTCTAATGAATGTACAACCTATATCTTCAGATCTTCCTACAGTTACATTAGGAGAAGAGTATGACTATTCAAGAGAATCATATGTATATGCAGATAGTAATAGTATGGAAACCGTAGATATAGAAGTAATGCAGGAAGGTGAAATGTATTACTATAAATATAAAACAAGTATGCAGTCTTATCCTACTAACTTTAATGATGAATGGATAGAATTTGTACCGGAAAATGAATATATAAGTATGCAGATTAATTCTGAAGAAAGAACTGGGACAGATGATCAATCAGGAGTTGTATTAAATATCGTAAATGAAACAGATATAATATTCTATGTAAACATCATAAATGAAGATTTAATAAACTCTAGAGTAGAATATAATGAAAGTAATAATATTGTTTTTAGGGTGAATGAATAAGAAAGATATAATATGAATAAATATAAAAAAACTTCTGAGATGTAAAAATTTCAGGAGTTTTTAAGTTATTGTAACATAT
>CAZNLP010000198.1:0-3539 GCA_964574015.1 uncultured Clostridia bacterium
GAAGGATTGTACTTTCCTGCTTCTATTAAACTTATCGTCTGTCTGGTGACATTGATTTTATCCGCAAGTTCTTCTTGAGTTAAATCATTTTCAACCCTGGCCATTTTTAATTTAATATTTTTCATGCTACTCACCTAAATTCTTATCATTTATTTCTTTGCTTTTTTTGTTAGCAAAATAATTAATTAAGAAAGTAATTAGTACTAAAAATGGTATGTAGATTAAAAATGATGCTGAAAATACCAGAATAAAATAACTTATCCTATTTCCACCGCCACCGTAGATCAATGAGCTTCTTATACCGAAAAATAATGATACCCCCAAACCTGCAATTAAAGCAATAATAACCTGCTTTACATTAAAGGATAGAGATATTTTTTTATTTTTATCGTGAAGTTCAGTCATGTCGGAATACAATCCCATCCATACAGATCTTACTAAAAAATATAAAGAGCTAGATACAAGCAATATTAGTTCAAATAATACATGTTCTAAATTAAGACCGTAGTATATATATTTTGCAATCATAGAAAGAGCTGCTAAAATTACAACTAAATTATGTATTTCTCTATATATTTTATTGTATATCCCTTCTACTCTTTCATCTTTGATTTCGTTTTTTTTATTAAATATCATTTCAATGACCTCCTTTTTTTATAAATTAAATATACAATATATTTATATATTTGTCAACTATATATTACATTTTGTTTTATATATAATAAAATATTCAATATAAAATACCTATAAAGCATCTAACTGCCATATAGGTATTTTTAAATCAATTCTCTTATCCGACTACTTTTACTGCATGATATCTTCCAAGTCCTGTTAATACTTTCATATATCCGTTGAATAAATCATCTATTTCTTTATCCCCTGTATCTGCTCTTAGTGGTTTTCCTTCTAAAGCTATCATTTTACTTTCTATAGCTGCTACTGTAATATTTTTATGTCCTACTTTTTTTATAACTCTATGGCTCAACTGCTGGTTTCCTCTTCCAAATATAAATCCCTGCCCTCCAATTACAGTTACCACAATTGCCGCTTTAGGATAATCTTTTAAAAGTTCAAGTATATCTTTTTCCATTAAGTCTTTCGCTAATAACTTTTTGTTTAGTACGGCATCTACCCCTAAGAGGGTTTTGTCAATATCCAATTTCTTCAATATACCTCTGGTAGTAGTCCCGGGACCAAACAAATAAAGTCTATCTTCTTCCATGTTTTCTATTATATGAGATGCCATACCGTCTACGGCATTTTCTTCACTTGCATTACTTCCCGCTTTTTTGCTCTGCATTAGAGTTTTTTCAAAGGGTATTTTCATATATCCGTATAACTTAGCAGAAACTTGATTATTTCTAAAGGCTTCTTCGTCTATATCCATAACTTCAGCTTCCTTATATTGAACCTTTCCTCTATTCTCAAAAAGCTTCTTTACTACCTGTCCTGCAGACTCAGGAGTAGCTCCGTATACTCCGCTGTGTATCTTAACACCTGCAGGTATCCCAACTACTGGTATGTTTCTATCAACAGCTCTGAATATATCTCTTGCTGTACCATCGCCTCCTGCAAAAATTATTAAATCAACAGATTTTTTCATCATTATCTTAGCTGCTTTTTCTGTATCCTTTCCTGTAGTTCTATCTTTTTTAGGCTTTGTAATGACTTCGTATTCAAAACCAAGTTCTTCAGCTTGATTTTCCCCCATATCTCCAGTGCAGGTAATTAAAAAAATTTGATCTTTAATAGCAAGAAGCTGTTTTAAGCATCTGAGGGATCTCTGGGGAGCTTCCATTTCTGCCCCCAGAGATAATGCTTTTTCAACAATTTCTTTTCCGTCGCTACCTTTCAGTCCAACTCTTCCACCTATTCCAGCGTAGGGATTAACTATAAATCCCAGTTTTTTCTTCATAACAATCTCCTATTTACCTCTTTTTTTCTGATACGCTCTCCAGGTCATGGCCCATTTGCTTGAATCTTCAGTAACGCTGTAATCTCTAATTTGAGTTACCGGCTGTCTGTGAGGTGCCTTCTCTATCATAGAAGGATTTTCTCTAGCTTCTTTTACAGACTCTTCTATAACTTTAGCCCAGTAATCACAGTCGTATTTCGAATATGTTTCGCAAGGTTCCGGAGTAAAAGGTTCCGGTACTACAAAAGGATGATGACTCAACCAGTATCCTTGAATTCCAAAATCTACCATACGTCTTTTAATATCTTCCGATCCAAATCCCGTTTCTTCCTTAAGAGGATTCATTGTATATCTAACCTGCTCCATTCTTCTTTTTCCTTCTGCATAAGGTCTATCTACTCCTTTAATAGCCATTAGAAGTTTATCTAAGTAATTGTTGTTGAGAACGGCAGTTTCTGCTACTGTTTTTAATCCTTCGGCTCCCATACTCATAACCCATGCATAAGCTCTAAGTACACACTCTAAATTACCCATAAAACTTCTTACTTTTCCTATACTTTCAGGTTTATTGTAATCTAATGTATATTTTTTACCGTCGAAGTTTACTAAAGGTACCGGTAGAAATTTAGCTAATTCTTCTCTTACTCCGTAAGCTCCTCCTGCTGGCCCTTCACATCCGTGAGGCGAAGAAAATGTTTTATGTAAATTGAAGTGACATGCATCAAATCCTGCATCAAAAGCTCTTGCATAACCTAAAACTCCGTTGGCATTTGCTTGATCGTAAAAGCACAATCCTCCTGCATCGTGGACAACCTTTACGTATTCAGCTACTCTCGGGTTATATATCCCGGTATCTTCAGGATTTGTAAACATAATTCCTGCAGTACGTTCCGATACTACAGATTTTAAAGCTTCTAAATCTGGATATCCATTTTCGTCAGGCATTAAAGTTATAACCTTAAAACCTGCTGTAGCTGGAGTCGCTGCATCACAAGGATGAGAAAATATGGTTGTTATCATTTCATCTCTCTGGTTTAATTCTCCCCTAGATTGATGATAAGCTCTTGCAATACATGCATTTGTATAGGTAGCATGTGACCCTCCTCCCGGTTGAAAGGTAAATCTGTGCATTCCCGATATTTCTTTTAAAAATCCTTCAAATTTATGTACTATCTCTAAAATTCCCTGTAGTGATTCTTCTCCTTGGAGAGGATGTAGGGTAGAAAAGTCTTCTGAACGAACTAGTTCCTCATGCATCTTAGGACTGTACTTCATAGTACATGTTCCTTCTCCTATATCCGAACCTAAATCCATTCCCATAGTTTCCTGTGAAAGTCTTAAAAAATGCTGTAGAACATGATATTGAGACATCTCAGGAAGAGCAGGAGGAGTTTTTCTTCTTATACCTTCAGGTATCAACTCATCTAATCCACCTACTTCTTCAACTATTTTTGGATCTGCTGAAGGTGGTATAATCCCTCTTTCACCGGGGTTTCCTAAAGTCATTATTATAGGTTCATCCCAAGAAGCACTATGGTAGTTTTTTAGTTTAATATCTTTCATTTCAAAACCTCCTTCATTCCTTCTACAAGTTTATCTATATCTTCTTTTCTGTGGGTTTCGG
>CAZNLP010000199.1:0-3502 GCA_964574015.1 uncultured Clostridia bacterium
GTTTTAGATAGAGCAGGATTTTCAGGAAGATGGTATGTAAATGATATGAAAGAAAAATCTGATGCTTATGAATGGAAGGGAACTGCCTTTTCAGGAAAATTAGTAGCACCAGTCACTGTTGCCAGAAGAGCGGGACAAAACTTTACATTTGCTCAAATTCTTTTATGGGCAACTGTAAACGATTGTATAGTACCAGGATCTAATTACTGGAATGTAGCAGTAGCAGGAAAAGGTGGAGCAGTTGATGCTAAAGATGATGAAGAATGTAAAAACATACTTAAACATCTATCTGACAATATAGATTTTTTATTAAAAAAGATTAACGAATAGGAGGCATAGAAATGTTTAATAATGGCTGGATAGGCAACTATTCATATTTCAGAGCAAGAATTACACCAGATAAAGAAGCAGTTTGCGATCTGGATAATAAAAAACATTATACATATAAGGATTTAGAAGAAAGAGCAAATATATTAGGTAATTATTTAAAGAATAAGCTAAACTTAAATAAAGGAGATAGGATTGCAACTATTTCTAGAAATAGGATAGAATTACTGGATTTATACTATGCAACAGGTAAAACAGGCACAATATTTGTGCCATATAATGCGAGATTATCAGAATCTGAGTTAATTAAGCTTATCAATAAAGAAAAACCAAAGGTGCTTTTCTTTGAAGAAGTTTTTATAGAAAATGTAGAAAAAATAAAGAAAGAAACAAGTATAGAAGAAATTGTATCTTTAGATAATGTAGATAAGTATTTAAATTACAGTGAGATTATGAATTCAAAAAATAATAATTTTCTAAACTGTGAAGAATTAAATTTTGAAGATACTCATATGATAATACATACAGGAGGTACAACAGGACTGCCGAAAGGAGCTAAATTATCTCATAGAGCAATGTTATTTAATTCTATGAATGAGGTTTTAACTTGGGGGATATCCCATACTGACAGTGCTCATATATTACTACCTCTTTTTCATACAGGAGGGTGGAATCTTTTAACATTACCGATTCTTCATGCTGGTGGAAAGATTATGATAAATAAAGAGTTCGACCCAGATGAATCGCTACAAATAATAAATGATGAAAAACCAACTTTCGTATTTGGAGCAGCTACAATATTTAGAATGATGATAAACTCTGATAAATTTAATGATACAGATTTTTCATCGGTAAAATGGGTTATGGCTGGAGCAGCACCAACTCCTATTAACATAATGGAAAAATTCTGGAAGAGAGATATTCCTTTTGTTTTAGGTTATGGAATGACTGAGGCAGGACCAAATAACCTTACAGCACCTGCTGAATTTATGACTTATGATGAAATGAGAGGGAAATTTGCATCTGTTGGTAAACCTCTGTATTTTACCCAAGCAAAAATAGTTGATGAAAATGGAGAAGAAGTAGATGATGGAACTCCTGGAGAATTAATATGGAGTGGACCACAAATTTTCTCAGGATACTGGGATAATGATGAAGAAACTAAAAAAACTCTAAAAGATGGCTGGGTTTATACTGGAGATATGGCTGAAAAAGACAAAGACGGATTTTACTATATTGTAGGTAGAAAGAAAAACATGTATATAAGCGGTGGAGAAAATGTATTTCCTCCGGAAGTAGAAAAGGTTATATATGATTTTGAAGGAGTAAATGAAGTAATAGTCATAGGTGTTAAGAATGATAAATGGGGAGAGGTTGGAAAAGCTGTAATATCCCAAAAGAAAAACGAAGAATTAGATATTGAAAAATTAAAAGAGTATCTAATGAACAATTTAGCTAAGTATAAAATTCCTAAGTATTACAAAATAGTAGAAGATTTACCTAAAAATAATGTAGGTAAAATAGTAAGAAATAAGGTATCCGAATTATACGGCAGTAGCGACAATAATTGATAGTAGGTGAGAAAATGAATGGCATAAATATAGGGATAGAAAATATAGGTATTTACGTACCTGAAACTATCCAGGACTATAAATATATAGGAAGAAAATCAAATATACCTGAGGAAGTAATTTTAAATAAATTTGGTATAAGACAAAGACATAAGGCACTAGAAGACGAAAGTGTTTCTGATATGGCTGTAAAGGCTGCCAAAAAAGCTTTAGGCAATATAGATCCTAAAGAGATTGATTTGGTAGTATACTGCGGTAGTGAATATAAAGACTATTATCTTTTCAATCTAGCAGCAAAAGTACAGGAACAAATAGGAGCAGTAAATGCAAATGCATTTGAAATTCACTCTCTTTGCTCAGCAGGAGTTTATTCCTTGAAAATTTTAAAAAGCATGATGAAAGAAGATGATGAAATCAATAACGTACTTCTGGTATCCTCTTCAAAAGAAACAGATTTAATTAATTTGAAAAATACAAGATCTAGATTTATGTTTAGTTTTGGTGATGGAGCAGCTGCTGCACTTTTGAAAAAAGGCATTAATAAAAATGTTATCAAAGAAACATTTATGATAACAGATGGAAGATTTGCAGATGATGTGGCATGTTATGAAGTTGGTAGTAAAGAATTCAATACAAAAAATACTAAACTATGTAATGAAATCATGCTTGATGTAAAAAATCCCAAAAGCATGAAAGAGAAACTAGATCCTATTTCTTTAAATAACTTTCTAAGAGTTATTGATAAATCTTTAGAAAAAAGTGGTTATGAAAAAAAAGAAGTTGATTATATTGCACCTATTTTCATGAAAAAATCTATGCTAGATGGTATACTCCAAAGATATGATCTAGATGAAGAAAATTCATTTATTCTTAAGGACTACGGACATTGTCAATCTGCTGATGCTTTTATTTCACTTGTAGAAGGGCATAGAATAGGTAGGCTTAAAGATGGTGACATAGCAGTAATGCTTGGTGCAGGCACAGGTTATACATGGTCGGCTACAACAATAGTATGGGGAGAAATTAATTGAAATGGATGATAATATGAATAGATTAGTAGGGAAAATAGCAGTGGTGACAGGAGGAGGCAGAGGTATTGGAAAATGCATCTGTGAAACCTTTTCAAATGAAGGAGCAAAAGTAATAAGTTACGATTTAGAAGAAATACCATATAAAAATAAAAATATAGAAGGATATCAAGGAAGTGTAACTAACAGAGAAGAAGTTAAAAAATTTGTAGGGTACGTAAAAGAAAAATACGGAAAGATAGATGTACTTGTAAATAATGCAGGAATCACAAAAGATTCTCTCACTAATAAAATGACAGAGGAAATGTGGGATATGGTAGTGGACATCAATCTCAAAGGAACTTTTAACATGGGTCAGTTTATAGGACAGGTGATGATGAATCAGGGAGAAGGTTCAATAATAAACATATCAAGTGTTGTTGGAGAATATGGTAACATAGGACAGGCAAATTACGGAGCAACTAAAGGAGCAGTAATATCCTTAGCAAAGACATGGGCAAAAGAATTTTCAAGAAAAGGCGCAAAAGTAAGGTGTAATACAGTATCTCCTGGATATACTATGACTGATATGATGAA
>CAZNLP010000200.1:0-3493 GCA_964574015.1 uncultured Clostridia bacterium
ATATAAGGAGGCGGTATTTTGACTAAAAATAATAATTTAAAAGTAAAGCTCGAAAAAATAAAAAAAAGCAAAATTAATCCCCGCGAAACAAAAAATTTCAATGAACTAATTGATGAAATGATTAAAAACATAGGTAATCCCGATCCTATTTTAAGAGATGATCTTATCTATTCTCTTTTAGCAAACTGGATTATCTCAGGGCACATTGATGACAAATCTAAAAAATATATCCTTAATAAGTTAATTTCTGAAGAAAATCTTTTCTACAAAATAGATGCTAAAGAAGATGTTTCTATTTTTAAAAGAAGTTTTTCCGTACTTATGATTCCATCTTTAATCTACAGTCACCGGCAAAAATCTTATTTAACAAAATCTGAAGTTAGAGAAGCTTTCAATGCTGTCTGCAAATATTTTGCTCTGGAAAATGATCTGAGAGGTTATATTAAAAGTAATGGATGGGCTCATTCAGCAGCTCATACCGCAGATGCTTTAGATGAACTTGCCCTCTGTAAAGAATTGGATAAAATTGATTTAGAAGAAATTTTAGATCTCATAAAAAATAAAATATCAAACAATTCTTACATATTTATCAACGAAGAAGATGAAAGGATGTGCACCACAGTAGAAAGTGTAATGAGCAGAAACCTATTATCAGATGATCATATAAATAGCTGGCTAGAAAGCTTTTATACTATTTTCAGTAAAACAACTTTTCCTGATAATTACATAATAAAAATGAATCAAAAAAGTTTTCTTAGAAGTCTTTATTTTAGATTTTTAGAAAAAGATAAGATTACCTCAGAAAAAATACATGAAATTTTAAAAAAAATCAACAGTTAAATTTAATAGATATTTTAACCCTACTTGGGTATATAAGATATAAGGAGGTGTCGTGTTTGAAAGAAGAAGAATATAAAATAATGTCGGGAAATTCTGCTATTGCAAGGGGTTTTTATGAAGCTGGTGGATCTGTTGCTTCAAGCTTTCCAGGTTCTCCAACTGTAGAAATCATGCATACTCTTAATACAGGATATCCGGATATTTATTCAGAATTTTCAGTTAATGAAAAAGTAGCTCTAGAGGTTGGTATAGGAGCTTCTTTTACAGGAGCAAGAACTTTAGTATCAATGAAACATGTAGGTATGAATATAGCTGCCGACCCATTAATGACTTTTACTCAAACAAAGATTAATGGAGGTTTTTTACTAGTCTCTGGTGATGATCCTGGTATGTTGAGTTCTCAGAATGAACAGGATAACAGAATTTTTGGTAAGTTTGCTAAAATGCCTATATTGGACCCAAGCGACAGTCAGGAAGCTAAGGATTTTGTCAAATTCGGATTAAAAATAAGTGAAAATTACAATCGTCCTTTCATGCTTAGAATCACCAGTAGGTTATGCCACTCAAGAAGTAAGGTTATGCTTGAGGAAAGAGAAGATAAAGAAATATCAGGGTTTAACGGTGAACTTAAAGATTACGGAATGCTCCCACCAAATACCTTTGATAAACAATATGTTATGAAAGAACAGCTTGAAAAACTTTCCGCAGACGCAGGTGATTTTGAAATTAACAAATATGAAAAATCAGACTCATCTGATACTTTAATTATAACTTCAGGCATAATGTATCAAAATCTTAAGGAATTAGAGTTAGATGTAAGTATATATAAATTAGGTATGATCTATCCTCTTCCTATTGATAAACTAAAAGAAATATCTAAAAAATATAAAAAAGTTATTATAATAGAAGAAATGATGCCTTTTATAGAAGATGAATTAAAAATCAATGGAATTGACTGTCAGGGAAAAGAATTTTTTAATTTTACCGGAGAGTTAAACACTGAAGATA
Organism: uncultured Clostridia bacterium; assembly: GCA_964574015.1. Lineage (GTDB taxonomy): Bacteria > Bacillota > Clostridia > Tissierellales > Dethiosulfatibacteraceae > UBA8670. The sequence continues at coordinate 1,849 of CAZNLP010000200.1, forward strand.
TCGAATTAGGATTAAAAGAGGCTGGAGTAGTTGAAACAGCTAAGTTAAAAGTGAGCCAAGTTCAGGATGATGTAACTGCCAGAATTCCAATGTTCTGCGCTGGATGTCCTCACAGACCTGTATTTGATATTTTAAAAAAAGCTAAGGCAGAGGTTATTGGAGACATCGGATGCTATACTATGGCTCTTCTACCACCACTTAAGGTACTTAACTGCAGCATAAGTATGGGAGCAAGTATAGGTATTATGAAAGGTATGTCTAAAGCCTACGAAAAAAAAGGTGATAAAAAACCTTTAGTTGCAGTTATTGGAGACGGTACTTTCTATCATTCAGGAATGCCCGGTCTTTTAAATTTACTACATCAAATGGATCCTGATTACAATATGACTCTACTTATCTTGGATAACGGTCTTACTGCTATGACTGGAGGTCAACCAACGGGAAGCACCGGAAGATACGGTGAAAAATACGATATGAATGTAAACATAGAAGGATTAATAAAAGAAATAGGCTTTGATAGAGTAGTTTCCCTAGATCAGTTTAAGTATAAAGAAGCTTCAAAAACTATTAATGAAGAACTTAAACATGATGGCTTATCCATTATAATAACTACAAGACCTTGTGCCCTAAACTTTAAAATTAAAGAAACACCTTTCTACGTAGATCCTAAAGTTTGTATTGGATGTAGAACCTGTGTGAAAACTAACTGTCCACCTATAGCTATGAGAGAATACAAAGGTATTGATGACTTGAAATCCTTTATTAATACTGACATGTGTGTAGGTTGCTCAGTTTGTGCTCAAGTTTGCCCTGTTGGTGCTATTAAAAAGGTAAAGGAGGGTAAAGATGAGTAAATACAATATTGTAGTTGGTGGAGTAGGAGGTCAAGGACTTATATTAACAACCCATATAATCTGCCAGGCTGCATTAAAAAAAGGATATGAAGTAAAAAGCAACGATGTTGTTGGTCTAGCCCAAAGGGGTGGTATGGTATGGGGAACAGTGAAAATAGGCGAAAAAATATATTCTCCAAACATTCTTCCCGGAGAAGGTAATATACTAATAGGTATGGAGCTGTTAGAAGCATATAGATGGAAATCAACGGTTAAAAAAGGTGGTTTAATCATCTTAAACGATTACCAAATACCACCGGTACCTGTAATAGCCGAACAGGAAGAATATCCTCCAAACATAATAGATGAGTTTTCTAAGGATTACAATGTGATTTCATTAAATGCCATAAAAGAAAGTTTGAAAATAGGAACTGAGAAAGTTGCCAACATTATGATATTAGGAATACTTGCACAAAATATGGATATAGATAAAGAAATTTGGTTGGATACTATTAAAGAAAATGTACCGGAAAAATATACAAAGGAAAATATAGAAGCTTTTGAATACGGTTATAACTATCAATAAATCTTACTTTCTCTAAACATACTGAAGGAAAAGGATGCAGAAGATTTTATTTAATTTTTTAAAATATCAAAAGTAAAAACTATTTATCAAAAATTAAGACAATGGACATAAAAATATAAGTTAAAAAAATTATTTTTAAAAAAGCTTGCTTTCAAAGTGATATGATACTTCCAAAGTAGACAGTCTAATTAATTAAAAATCAGACTATCTACTTGGAGGTATTTTT
>CAZNLP010000201.1:0-3471 GCA_964574015.1 uncultured Clostridia bacterium
TCTTTTTTTGAAAATAATAAGCTTGAAATAGAAGATAAAAAAGATAAAACTATGGGAGAAATTTTAGATGATTTTACAGAAGAAGAAATCGAAGAGTGGACTATTGATATTGAAAACATTAAGTCTGATTTAGAGTCTTATATTAATGAAATGATAGCCTTTTTAGGATTAGAAGAAGATGAAAAGGTTCATTCTTTAACAATACTACCCGGTACGGACAAGGACGGTAATCTTGAAGGGTTTGATGAACTAAAAATAAAAAAAAGCGAAGTTATATGCATAGTAGGTCCTACAGGCTCAGGTAAAAGTAGACTTCTTGCAGATATAGAATGGACTGCAAATAAGGATACCCCAACCAATAGATCTATTCTTATAAATGATGAAGAACCGGACAAAAAGTGGAGATTTTCATCATCAAATAAACTTGTAGCTCAGCTTTCTCAAAATATGAATTTTGTTATGGATTTGACTGTTGAGGAATTTATAGAACTTCATGCAAAAAGCAGAATGATTGAAAATGAAAAAGAAATAATAAATAAAATAATCGAAGGTGCAAATCACCTCGCTGGTGAAAAATTCGATCTTGATACTCAGATAACAAGTCTAAGCGGAGGTCAGTCTAGAGCTTTAATGATAGCAGATACTGCGATTTTAAGCACCTCACCTATCGTACTCATCGACGAAATCGAAAACGCCGGAATAGATAAAAAACGAGCTTTAAACCTACTTGTTAACGAGGAAAAAATTGTAGTTATGGCAACTCACGATCCAAGTTTAGCTTTGATGGGTGATAAGAGGATTGTTATTAAAAACGGAGGTATTCATAAGGTTATTGAGACCAGCGAAGACGAAAGAAAAATATTAATAAAATTAGAAAAAATAAATAAAATAACAGAAAATTTTAGAACAAATTTAAGACAGGGCGAAATTCTTAAAGATGTGGTAGAATTTTAAAATAAAATGATGGCGAAGTATTTGACTACTTTGCCATCATTTTTATATATAGTAATATAGGGGGAACAATGAGAAATCACATGCATGTTAAATTGAAACTATACCGTCTTTTTCTACATAAGGTATTTCAACTTCTATTGCGTTTGGATACTTGATACCTGCTCCAGTGTTTAAGATAACTACACTGTCAGTTTCTTTTATAAAGTTACTTTCTCTTAATTTTTTTGCAGCCATCATAGCACAAGCACCTTCGGGACAAACAAACATACCTTCATTCTTTGCAATAATTTTCATTCCTTCTAAAATTTCATCGTCATTTACAGAAACTGCCGCTCCTTCTGTTTTATAAACTGCTTCTAATACTATAAAATCCCCTAGACCTTTTGGAACATTAATTCCAAATGCTATGGTTTTAGAATTTTCATAAAATTCAGATTCATCTAACCCTTTTTCCCAGGCATCAACTATCGGTTTACATCCTTCTGCTTGAGCAACTATTAGTTTTGGCATTTTACTTCCAATCCATCCAATTTCTCTAAGCTCATTTAATGCCTTATAGATTCCTATTATACCAACTCCACCACCTGTTGGATATACAATAACATCTGGAACCTCCCAGTTCATCTGTTCACATATTTCATATCCCATGGTCTTTTTTCCCTCTATTCTATAGGGTTCTTTTAATGTCGATGCATCAAACCATTTATATTTATCTATTGAATTCTTAACAACTTTTCCTGCATCGCTTATAAGACCATCAATAAGGTAGGTTTTAGAACCGCTCAATGCACACTCAGTCCTAGTAATTTTCGGAGCATCTTCCGGCATTATTATAACTGAATTCATGCCTGCTCTTGCTGAATATAATGACCATGCTGATCCTGCATTACCATTAGTAGGCATAGCTAATGTCTCTACACCAAGTTCCTTTGCTTTTGATACTCCAACTGCAGCACCTCTAGCTTTAAAAGTTCCTGTTGGTACTATTCCTTCATCTTTTATATATAATTTATTTATTTTCATTTCTTTACTTGTTTTATCACATTTAACCAAAGGAGTCATTCCTTCACCTAAGCTAATCACATTTTCATCCTTTAGTACAGGTAATAACTCTCTATATCTCCACAGTGTATTTTCTCTTTCTACTAAGAGATCTTTTTTTAATTCTTTTTTAGCTCTTTCTAAATCATATCTAGCTAATAAAGGTTTGCCGCATTCGCATAACTGTTGTACTATATCAGCTGAATATCTTTCCCCACATTTAGAACATTCTAAATGAGTTAAAAAACTTTTATTTTTATCAGACATTTTTTTCTCCTTATATTTTCAAATAATATTTTCTTCTTTTAATTTTTTTATGTGTTTTTCACTATAATTTAGATATTCTTTAAAAACCTCTTCGTTGTGCTGACCTAAAATAGGTGACGAAAATCTAATACTATCGCTGCATCCGTTTATTTTTATTGGTATTCCTGCCATCTTAACTTTTCCAACTGTCGGATGTTCAATCTCTTGAATCATGTTTCTGGCATTTATCTGTTCATCCTCAACTACCATTTCTATATTATTAATAGGACCACTAGGAATCCCTGCCTCAATAAGCTCTTCTTTCCATTCTTCAGTAGTTTTCTCAATTATTATTTCAGATATTAAGGGTCTTAATTCTTCATAATTTTCGTTTCTTAAATAATTTGTGCTAAATTTTTCATTATTGATTAAGTCTTCTCTATTTATTACTTTGCAAAACTTAGCCCATATTTTATCATTTCCAACTGCTATCATTATTTTTCCATCTTTTGTTACAAAGGGTTCAAAAGGAACAATGCTTGAATGTCTATTACCTTCAGGTTCTGGAGATTTTCCACTTGCAAAGTATCTAGATAGTGCGTTTTCCAATACTGCTACCTGACAATCCAGCATTGCTACATCTACATTGCTTCCAACACCATCTACCTGTCTTTTATTTAAAGCAGATAATATACCGATAGCACTAAAAACTCCAGCAAAAATATCTCCTACAGATGGACCTACTCTAGTAGGTTCTCCTCCTTTTGGTCCAGTTATACTCATGATTCCACCCATAGCCTGTACAACTCCATCATATGCTGGTCTTTCACTATAAGGTCCTGAATATCCAAATCCTGTAGATGAAGCATATATTATATTCGGATTAACTTTTTTTAGATCTTTGTATCCTATTCCTAATTTATCCATGGTCCCTGGTTTGAAATTTTCAATAACTACATCAACTTTTTTGCATAGTTCTTTAATAATATTTATACCTTCTTTACTCTTTAAGTTAACAGTTATACTTTTTTTACTCCTATTTAAACTCATAAAATAAGCACTTTCTTCATTTATATAAGGACCAAAGGCTCTAGAATCATCTCCTGTCCCAGGCTTTTCAACTTTAATTACTTCCGCTCCTAAGTCTGCTAAAACCATAGTGCAGTAAGGTCCTGCTAAAACTCTAGTTAAATCCAAAATTTTTATATTCTCTAAAGGTAATTCCATAAT
>CAZNLP010000202.1:0-3471 GCA_964574015.1 uncultured Clostridia bacterium
TTGTCTTTTAAATAATCTTTCCAAGACATCAATTCTCACTCCTCTTTTTTTGCATGATTAATTTAACCGGGGGGTTCCCGGATTGTTTATTATTTAACTATTAAACTCGTATATCAATTGTGATTACTTAGGTAAGTACCGAGAATAGCTTTAATATTATACCATATGACGCGGACAAATTCAATAAAAAGTCCATCAATAGCGAATACATCTCTAATATATTCAAATATGCTGAACTTCTCTTATAATTCCGACCTTGTATATTGTTCTTACCCGGGTTATTATATAATAAACAAAACATTTAATATTTTATCAAGAATCTATTCAAACTCTCGAATCACTAGGAGGTTATTGAGATGGAACTAAAAGGAAAAGTAGTTATAGCACAATCAGGAGGACCTACAGCAGTAATAAATCAAAGCTTAATAGGAGCTGTATTAGAATCCAGAAAATTTCCACAAATAACAAAGGTCTATGGAGCATTAAATGGAGTAGAAGGAATAGTTAATGAAAATTTCATGGATTTAACGCAAGAAACCACAAACAATCTAGAGCAGGTTGGAATTACACCGTCATCAGCTCTTCTATCTACTAGAGTAAAACCTGATGAAAAATACTGTGAAGAAATATTTAAAGTTTTAAATGCTCACGATGTTAGATACTTCTTTTATATAGGAGGAAATGATTCTGCCGATACTGTTAGAATAGTAAATGAAAATGCAAATAAAGCCGGTTATGAGCTTAGAGCTATACATATTCCTAAAACAATAGATAATGATCTCGTACTTAACGACCATACACCGGGATATGGTTCTGCTGCCAGATATGTGGCGGAAACTTTTATGGGTTTAAACTTAGATAATAGGGCATTACCGGGAGTACATATTGGAGTAGTGATGGGACGACACTCAGGCTTTTTAACAGCTGCATCTTCATTAGCTCAAAAATACCCTGATGATGGACCCCATTTAATATATTTACCTGAAAGAGTTTTCAAAGTTGATAATTTTTTAAAAGAAGTAAAGGATACATATGATAGACTTGGCAGATGCCTTATTGCAGTATCTGAAGGTATAAAAGATGAAAAGGGAGAGTTGATAGCCACTTCATTGACAAAAAATATAGAAAAAGACTCTCATGGCAATATTTTACTTTCTGGAAGCAACTCATTAGGAGATATGCTGTCAGATTTAATAAAAACTAAACTTAATATACCAAGAGTTAGAGCTGACACATTAGGGTATCCTCAAAGAAGCTCTATTTCAAGTATTTCTGATGTGGATCAAAGAGAAGCAAGGGAAGTAGGAGAAAAGGCGGCTCAATTTGCTATATGGAATAAAATTGATGGCTCTATAACAATACAAAGGACCGGTTTCTATTCAGTAGACTATAAGTTAGTTGGTTTGAAAAAAATAGCAGCTAAAACCAAAATTATGTCTCCCGAATTTATTAATATTACAGGAAATGGAATAACAGATGAATTCAAATTCTACCTGAGACCCTTAGTAGGATCAAATTTAGGAGTAGTTCATAGACTTAGAGCACCAATGGTAAAAAAAATATTGAATAAATGATTATTTATATTAAAAAGACATAATTAATTTACAAAAAGTCTCCAGAAAAATATTTTTCTGGAGACTAAATTTTATTTTATAAAAGTTCCTTCATCTAAATCTTTATAAGCCTGCTCAAGTTCTTCCTGGGTATTCATTACTATAGGTCCACCCCAGGCCACAGGTTCATTAAGAGGTCTTCCTGCGAAAAATAAAAATCTACCGCCATTCTCAGAAGATATTTCAATTTCTTCACCCTTAGTTAAAAGTACTCCCTTTTCCTTATCAAAATTAGCACTGCTTCCATCTTCAAAATTAATACCCCCGGCTATCATAAGAAGAAAAACTGTATCTTCATCCGGTAATTTGTATTTAAAAGATTTACCAGGCTTTATTTCAACATCAAAATATATTGGATCTACATAGGTTCCTTTAACAGGGCCCTTCTTGCCTTGGTATTCACCGCAGACTATATTTACCTTACAGCTGTAATCTTCATGCACCTCAAGATCATCTTCAGTTATATCTCTGTAGGCAGGTTCAGTCATCTTATTTTTTCTGGGTAAGTTTAACCAAAGCTGTGCTCCGAGCATATGCTCTGCTGGTTTAGGCATTTCCTGGTGTACTATGCCGCTACCGGCAGTCATCCACTGACAACCGTAGGGTTCTATAGTACCGCTATTGCCCAAACTATCTCCGTGCTCAAGCCTTCCAGAGATTAGATAAGTTATAGTCTCTATACCTCTGTGGGGATGCCATGGGAATCCCTTGAAATAATCTTCAGGATCTTTAGAATCAAAAAAATCAAGCATTAAAAAAGGATCTACATCCTTTACATCTCCGTGACTTAGTATACGATTAAGCTTTACTCCTGCACCATCTTTAGTTACAGTGCCTGGATATTTTTTCTTTATAGTTCTTTTCATATCATAACACTCCTTTTCAATTTATGTATACAATTATATTACCCAAATATTAGGAAAATATAACATATTTTAACCTATAACTATACCATATATGGGTATATATAAAATAAACCTATTTACTAAATTTACCATAAATAATATAATGTAGCAAAGGACGTGCATAATATGAAAAAAATAATTATATATAGAATACTTATAGTAGTTTTTATAGTTTCTATAGGTCTATTGATAAACAGCTTTGTAAAATCCTACAGAGCAAATAAGCTTTATGCAGAAGCAAGAAATATCTACTATAAGAATATAGAAGAAGTACTTGAGCAGGAAATTACAGAAGAAAACGAAGAAAATATAGAAATACCTGAAGAAGAAACTCCAGAAGAACCTGAAGAAGTAGAGGAGCAGCCGGAAGAAGAAATAGCAGAAGAACCGGGACAGGAAGAAAATCCTGAGCCTCAGGATCCTGTAGATATATCAGAATTCAATGAAAATGTAATAGGCTGGATAAATGTAAACGGCACTAATATAGACTATCCGGTGGTACAGGCTGATGACAACGACTTCTACCTAGACCACAACTACAAGGGAGAAAAGGATTCCTACGGATCTATATACATGGACTTTAGAAACGTAAGTGTAGAAAGAGATGACAACATTATCATCTACGGACATAAGATCAGAGACGGGTCAATGTTTTCCGATTTAGCCAACTACACAAACGGAAACAGCTACAAAGATTATTTCGAAAAAAATAATACTATTACCTTAGACTTAAATGGTGGTAGAACAACCTGGGAAATATACTCAGCCTATGTAGTTAACCTTGACCAGGAAGACTACTATCTATATACAATATATAAAGATAAACAAAACTACTTGGATTTCGTTGAAGAAACAAAGGAAAGATCTTTAGTAAAAAAAGATATAGAAATAACTGAAGACGACACCATTATATCCTTAGTAACCTGCAACTTCTGGTATGATAACGCCAGAGT
>CAZNLP010000203.1:0-3469 GCA_964574015.1 uncultured Clostridia bacterium
AGTAAACTCGCTAAGGAGGTAAAATAATGAATTACAATCCTTTAAATGAAGAAATTGTGAAAGAACTAGAGAGTATTTTAGGAAGCAAAAACGTTATTTTAGATGAAGAAAAAATGGAAAATTACTCTCATGATGAAACACCTGAAGAATATGCTCACATGCCTGAGGTAGTTATAACACCTACAACAGCTCAGCAGATTTCTGAAGTAATGAAATTAGCAAATAAGCATCTTATTCCGGTTACCCCAAGAGGAGCCGGTAGCGGACTTTCCGGTGGTGCTATTCCAACCTTTGGTGGAATACTACTTTCTGTAGAAAAAATGAATAAAGTACTTGAAATAGATTACGATAATATGATGATAGTTGTTGAACCTGGTTTAGTAACTAATGAAATAAACGGCTTAGTTGAAGATAAAGGTTTATTCTTCGCCGGATATCCAATGAGTTTACTTACCTGCTATATCGGTGGAAATATCGCTGAAAATGCTGGTGGTGGTAAAGCTATAAAATATGGAGTAACTGGACAGTATATAATGGGTCTTGAAGTAGTAACTCCTACCGGTGAAATAGTTGAACTTGGTGGAAAAAACGTTAAAGATGTTACAGGATACGATATTAAAAAATTAATGATCGGTTCAGAAGGTACTCTAGGAGTAATAACAAAAGCTATAATCAAACTTTCACCAAAACCAAAATTTGCAACAGATTTACTTGTACTATTTGAAGATGTTGAATCTGCCATAAAAATTGTACCTACAATCATATCAGAAGGTGGAATAGTTCCTACATCTATAGAATTCATGGATAAATTATCAGTACATACTACCTGCGACTATTTAAATGAACACCTTCCATACCAAAAAGCAGGATCAATGCTTCTTATAGAAGTCGACGGTACAAATGAAAGTGTTGTAGAAGTTGATGCTGAAACTATCGGAGAATTATGTTTAGAGCACGGTGCAATAGAGGTTTATGTAGCTGATAATTTTACAACTCAGGAAAGGGTATGGAGTGTAAGAAGAAATATAGCAGAAGCATTCATGGTGTACAGTCCTGAACAGAGTCTTGAAGATATAGTTGTACCAATTGGAAATATAGCTAAATTAATGCCAGAAATTGAAAAAATATCTAAAAAATACGACATAAAAATGCCTTCCTACGGTCATGCTGGAGATGGTAATCTTCATACTACATTAGTTAAAAATCCAGATATGACTATGGAGAAATGGTTCGAAGTAGAAGATAAGGTACTTAAAGAATTATATGATGCAGTATATAAGTTGGGTGGTAAACTAAGCGGCGAGCACGGTATAGGTCTTAAAAGAATGAAGTTTATGAAAGATCATTTAAGTGAAACTGAACTTATGTTGATGAAGAAAATTAAGCAAGCTTTCGATCCAAATTACATCATGAACCCTGGAAAAATAATCGAATAATAGGAGATGAATGTTTTGAAAATTAAACTACCTTACGGAAAAACAAACAAGGAAGTTGACATAGAAGACACCCGTTTAAAAGGTGTTCTTCTATCAAAAACTCATGAATATAAACCTGAGAAAACAGAAACTGAGTTGGTACAGGATTCTTTAAAAAATCCTACCAACTCCCCTCCTTTAGAAGAGTTAGCTAAGGGAAAGAAAAATATAGTAATTATTTCAAGCGATCATACTCGGCCAGTACCTTCTCATATAACCATGCCAGTTCTGCTTGAAACAATAAGAAGTACAAACAAAGATGGAAAAATAACAATCCTTGTAGCAACAGGTGCTCACAGACCCTCTACAGACGCAGAGCTTAGAGATAAATACGGAGATAAAATAGTGGATTCTGTAAATATAGAAATGCACGATAGTAAAAATGATAATGACATGGTTGATTTAGGAACTCTACCTTCCGGTGGTTCACTTATGCTAAATAAAATCGCTGTAGATGCAGATTTATTAATAGCTGAAGGTTTTATAGAGCCCCACTTCTTTGCTGGTTTTTCAGGAGGAAGAAAGTCAGTACTTCCCGGCATAGCCAGTTATAAGACTGTGTTGGCTAATCACTGTTCTGAATTTATAGGTTCAAAATATGCAAGGACTGGAATTTTAGAGAACAATCCACTTCACGTTGATATGCTTTATGCAGCAGAAAAATCAAATTTAGCATTTATATTAAATGTTGTTATAAATCAAGAAAAAGAAGTTATAGCTTCATTTGCAGGTCATAGAGAAGATGCTCATTATAAAGGTTGTGAATTCCTTAATAATTTAGCTGGAGCAGATAGCAAAAAAGCCGATGTAGTTGTTACTACAAACGGTGGATATCCTCTAGATCAAAATATTTATCAGGCTGTGAAAGGTATGACAGCAGCTGAGGCTAGCATCAAGGAAAACGGTGTCATAATTATGGTCAGTGAATGCAGCGACGGTCACGGTGGCGAAGCATTTTATGAAACATTTAAGGATGGTAAAAGTCCTAAAATAATTATGGAAGAAATATTAAAAAAAGACAGAGATGAAACCATTCCAGACCAGTGGGAATCTCAAGTATTATCGAGAATACTCATTAAGCATCAAGTTATCATGGTAACAGATGCGCCAAGAAAAATGGTTGAAGATATGCATATGCACTATGCAGAATCTATACAAGAAGCTTTAGAGAAAGCAAAGCAGATTGTAGGTAAAAACGACTACAGTGTAACAGTTATCCCCGATGGAGTAGCTGTAATAGTAAAATAATTTATAAATCAAAAATCATAATTATATTAACTCAAAAAAATATTTTAAGGAGGATTTATTTATGTATGCATTTTTGGCATTCATACCTATTTTAATCACAATAATACTAATGACAGTTTTTAATTGGGGAGCAAAAAAAGCTCTTCCTCTTGCTTGGCTTGTAGCAGCAGTAGTAGCTTTGACAGCTTGGAATATGGACTTTTCAAATGTTTTAGGTTTTTCAGTATTTGGTGTATTTAAAGCTCTTGATGTATTAATAATTATTTTTGGAGCAATTTTAATTCTTAACACTCTTAAGCAGTCAGGAGCAATGGCTACAATAAACAATGGTTTTGATGGAATCACTAAGGATAGAAGAATTCAAGTACTTATAATTGCTTGGATGTTTGCAGCATTTATAGAAGGAGCAGCAGGATTCGGCACACCAGCAGCTCTTGCAGGACCACTTTTAGTTGGTTTAGGTTTCCCACCATTAGCAGCAGCTATGGTTGCCTTGATACTAAACAGTACTCCTGTTGCCTTTGGTGCAGTTGGTACTCCAGTTATAGGAGCTATGGGAACCTTAGCTACTAATCTAAATGCAATCGGAGCTGACCCGGCAGTCTTTCAAATGGAATTAACTAAATGGGCAGCATTAGGTCATGCAGTAGTAGGTACATTTATACCACTTCTAACTTTAGGCCTTATGACAAGATTTTTCGGAAAAAACAAATCTTTTAAAGAAGGACTTAAAGTTGCACCTTTTG
>CAZNLP010000204.1:0-3466 GCA_964574015.1 uncultured Clostridia bacterium
CTAATACTTCTTTTTTCATTTATCCTCCTTATTTAGTATATATTTCTACTACTGTGCCATCACTTTCATCTACTACATCTACTAGTTTGAAAGGTGGATGCTTTTTTAACTCATCGAACACTTCTTTTAAATCTTTTCTATTTATTTTTTTAAGATCCTTATCATCTGAAAATTTTGCTCCTACAAGCAGACCAAAAGATGTTAATCCACTTACAAGGCCTAAGGGAAGAGGTGGTATGTTGATTTTTTTGCCTTCTTCTCCATCAGTGACTTTTATTTTTAAGAATTTCGCATTTTTCTGAGGTAAATCTTCTTCTTTAGATTTGAGTATTTCTTCTACTGCTTCATCTACTGTTATTTTATTTTTTTCTAAATTATCTATAATTTCTATTGTTTTCATCTTTCACCATTTATCCTTAAATCATTTATGCTTTCTATTATTTTTTTATATGATTCTTTTTTTCTTTTGTTTCTATTATATTCTATTGTACTGTATATTTCCATTCCATCTCTTTTAAAATTATTCATTTTAATCCTCCTAATTTTTTACTCATCTACCATATTAAATATTTATTAATTTCACTATTTGTTTGATTTTGTTGTTTTTTATTAAACTCTATGTTTTTGTATGTTAATGTTCCTTCTATTAATTTTTTTAAGTTTTTCATTTTTATTCCTCCTTCATTTTTTTAATATTTTTATTAATTTATTTGATTTATTCCGTCGATTTCTTCTATTTGTCTATATAATAAATCAATTTAATTAATTTGTCAACACTTTTTATTGATTTTTTTAATAATTTTATTAATTTTATTAATTATTTTATTGATTTAGTTGAATAAATAGAAAAAACAAGGCAAAATTTGCCTTGTTTCAATATATATTGATACTTATATTAATATTATTGATTAAATGCCTTAAAATCTTTCATTAACTTACATGTCTCTTAACTCTTTAAGTATCTGAGTTTTATCCTTTGTTTTTGAGTCTTTCATTTTTATAACCTTTGCTGGTGTTCCTGCTGCTACAGAATTCTCTGGAATATCTTCAACTACTACAGAACCTGCTGCTACTACAGAACCTTTACCAATTCTTACACCTTCAAGAATTACAGCATTAGCTCCTATAAGTACATCATCTTCAACGATTACAGGAGTTTTGCTTGGCGGTTCCAGAACTCCTGCAATTACAGCTCCTGCTCCTAAGTGGGAATTTTTGCCTATTTTTCCTCTCGCCCCTACAATGGCTCCCATATCAATCATAGTTCCTTCACCTATTTCAGCTCCTATATTTATAACGGCACCCATCATTATTACAGCACCCTTTCCTATATCAACCTTGTCCCTAATAAAAGCACCAGGTTCTATTCTTGCTTCAATATTGTTTGTGTCTAATAAAGGTATAGCTGAATTTCTCCTATCATATTCTAATTCATAATCTTCAACACTGTCTTTATATTTTTCTATTATTTTTGAAACAATACTATATTCACCAAATACAACAGCTGAATTTTTATTACCAAAAACTTTGCATTCTTCGAAGTTGATATTTTCTAAATCTCCATTTATATATAGTTTTACGGGTGTAGATTTCTTCGCATTTTTTATATATCTTGCAATTTCATATGGGTCCGTTAAATTCTTTTCTATCATTTATTTCCTCCTGATATCTTCAATTAAATTATTCATGTCATATAAACCTTTTTCTTTCTTCATTATATATAGCGCTGCTTTTAAAGCTCCTTGGGCAAATAATTTTTTTGACTGTGCCTTATGATTAAATTCAATTATTTCATCTTCTCCTGCAAAAATAACTGAATGATCCCCAGATATTGTTCCACCTCTAATAGCATGTACCCCTATATCATTTTCTGATCTTTTTGTATTATTTCCATGTCTTCCATATACTATATTAAATTCTTTCTCAACAGATTCAACAATTGTATCTTTTAACATTTTTGCAGTTCCACTTGGAGAGTCAACTTTTTTGTTATGATGCTTTTCTACAATTTCAATGTCAAATTCTTTTAATAAAGGAGTAATTTCCTTTAAAATTTTCATTAACACATTAATGCCGAAGGACATATTTGCAGTCCTAAATATTGTGGTTTTTTCTGAAGTTTTATTTATTTTTTTTATCTGATCTTCGCTGTATCCTGTAGTCGCTAAGACCATTGGTATATTGTTTTCCAATCCGTATTCTAATATATCATCTAAAGTTTCAGGTGAAGAAAAATCTATGATTACATCCGATCTTTCTCTAATATCTTTAATTGATTTATATACGGGGTAATTTGAATTTCCAGTTGAATTATCTACTCCAGCAACAATTTTGAAATCTGAAGAGTTAGATACTTCTGAAGTTATTACTTTCCCCATATTTCCATTACATCCAAACAAAAGTATATCTAAGGACATTATTCAGTCACCAGTCCTCTTCTTTTTAGTTCTTCTTTCAATAAGTTCAAGTTTCCTTCTTCCATTTCAAACAATGGTTTTCTTACTTCACCCATTTCGAATCCCATTAAATTCAGTGCTGTTTTAACTGGTATAGGATTAGTTTCTACAAAAAGCAACTCTATAAGACTCATCATATCCAATTGAATTTCTTTAGCCTTGTTTACATTTCCTTTAAAGAATTCTTCTACTAAATTGTGGGTCTCTCTAGGCATAATATTAGAAATAACAGATATCACACCTGAGCCACCAACTGATAGTAGTGGAAGAATCATATTGTCATTTCCAGAAAATACTTGAAAATCCTTATTAACCTTACTCAATAACCTTGTTGTATATGCTATGTCTCCTACAGCATCTTTCATTGCTACTATTCTTTCATGTTTAGATAATTCTACTGCAGTATCAACATCAATTTGCATCCCTGTTCTTGATGGGACGTTATATAAAACAATAGGTTTATCAACTCTATCGGCTATATACTCATAGTGATTTATCAATCCTCTTTGGGTTGTCTTGTTGTAGTATGGTGTAACAAGCATTAAAGCGTCTACACCTATTTTGCATGCTGCTTGACTTAACTGAAGCCCGTATTCAGTATCATTACTTCCTGTACCAGCTATTACAGGGACTCTGCCTGAAACCTTTTTAACGGTATATTCCATAACCTGCTTGTGTTCAACATCACTTAGGGTAGATCCTTCCCCTGTAGTACCACATGCAACTATTGCATCTATTCCATTTTCAATTTGACATTCTATTAGTTCTCCGTATTTTTTAAAGTTAACCTCTCCATCCTTAAATGGCGTAACTATAGCTGTTCCTGCTCCTTTAAATATCATTTTTGACCTCCTATTTTTTTAGTTAAAGTTTTCTTGTAAGATAAAATCTCCTTTTATATGGCTGGATAATTTTTTACCAGCACTATTTATACCTCCTTATAGAATATTACTGCAGTAAGATAAAAAAAGGTCATGAGTAAAAAACTCACGACCTTATAATTCGTTATT
>CAZNLP010000205.1:0-3460 GCA_964574015.1 uncultured Clostridia bacterium
CTTTATCTTTAGCTTTTTCTGCAGATTCTACAAGATTTTTATTCCTTTTTTGAAGGTTTTTTATATCACTTTCTTTAGATTCAATCTTATCTTTAAGTTCTTGAATTTCAGACTTTAAGTCTTTAATAGTACCTTCTTCAATAATAGGAATTACTTCTTCGAGATTTTTAGTTTTAATAGAAACTAGATCTTCTCGGTTTCTTTCATTAGTAAATCCATCACTAAACCAGTCCCATTTAACAACTATATCGTCCTTTTGTTCTTTAAGAACTACAGTTACTTCTTTTTCTTTTTTTTCAAGCTCTTCGTAAAGATCATTAATTTCCTTTTCTTTGCTTCTAACTACTTCTTCTAGTCCAGCTGCTTGAGTACTTCTATTAATAAGCCTATCTTGAAGTCTTTCATTAGCCTTAATGTTCTCATCACTAAGTACAGAACCTTTAACTTCACTTACTAATACTTTGTTTTCTTTTACTTCTTGCATATTATATATTTATTAAAAATTAGACATCTAATTATTACTCATCACTTTTGTAAATTATTTCATCAAAATCAACATGTTCTCTCAAAGTATCTATAATATCTTCAAGAGGTGCTATCGACATAGTTTCTAACTTAGCCCTAGCCCTGTCAAAAGCAATACTATAAGACCAAGGAGAAATATTTTTCATATTTAATTGATCTTGTATATACTCCTTTTTAATTTGCTCTATATATTTATCAAATGTTTCTTCTAATATTTCTTCATTTTTTTCCATTGTATTTTCTAAAGATATATTAGTTGATTGTAAATTCATCAACATCTCCAAGCTTATATTAGAAGCATTAAATAAAAAGTTTTTAAAAGGAGGATTAAAATTAATAGAAGTATTTAACTCTTCTTTAATTTCATTTTGCATATTATTTATAAAGGCATGTGTACCTTTATGAACATCTTTTAATACTTTAAATTCTTTTTCTAATTCTTTGTACTTTTCAGTTTCAAAAAATTCATTAGAATACTTTAAATTTTCAGATGAATTTATTATATCATCTCGCTTTTTTTTTGCCTCTTCTAACATCAAAGATTCAAAGTAAGAAAGTATTGTTTCTTGTCTTTCTTGTGATATTAAATTATTCTCGTTTGTCATATTTTATATTTATTTTAATAAAAAAGGGGAATTGAATATATCAACCCCCCTTTGTTGTAAATTCTAAACTCAATTAAAAACCATCGTATAACAATTCATTTATTAGAACATCTGGAGCTGGCCAATATTCAGAATCAGGATTTTCTTTAATACTTTTTATTGTATTTTTATCAACAAGTTTAGATAAAATCTCTAATCCTACTTCTGTTTTATACAAAATTCCATGTAAAATTGAAAGTTCATCCTCTCCCCAATATTCTAAAATATCTTGTTTACTTTTTTCGTTTAATTTACTATAATTACCAGCTAAGAATAATTCATATTGTTCTAAAAATTCTTCAACTTCTGGTAAAAATATCCTTATGAGATTATCTGAAATTTTAAAATATTCAGTTATACCTATCTCATCTAAAGAGTTTTCATCAAAATCTTCTGTAAATTGCAGTAGAAGTTGATCATCATACTCTTTTTCATCTAATATACCTATGTATGCCTGTTGGAAATAATTTGAAATAAGTTCGTTATGTGTGATATTAGGAAGTACCATAGGTAACAAGAATCTTGTTGTCTCGTTTATATTTAATTTAAACGGGTCCATTCTTATTACTTTTTTTTATTATTTATCTTCCTCAATATCTGCTCTATACAAGCATTTACTTGTTTTTGGTTTCTTGGTAGGAATAAGTCTAATTTAAGGTCATTATCCATAATATACTTTTTAAAAAGCTTCCATCTCAAAGGAAAGGCGTCATTAGGATTTCCTTTACATTCAATAATCCAACCATGATCTAAGTTAGTAAAATCAGGAGTATAACTCATAGGTCTTATTCTAGGATCAGCTCTTTTAAATTCTTTCTGATCACCTCTTTTTACTAACTCAAATGAATCATTGTTAAATTCAAATGGTGGTACTAATATAAACTTATCTTCTTCATATTTAAAAGGTATATTATTTTGCTTTAATTTCTTATAGCAATAACCCTCTAATTTACTTCTAAACTTAATGCCATCTATTTGTATAGGTGTCGCATTTCTTACCTTACCAAGAGCTTTCTGTTTTCTATAAAAGGACATCTTTCATCTATTTCGTTCGTAACTTTCATTATACTTCCCATATATTTAGAGTTACCAACAATTTTTCCATTTGCCCTACATATAAAGTTAGTTTTGTCAATACTTACATGTCTTTCTTCTATATTTGGACATTCGTAACAACTGTTGACATTAATTCCTTTTGAAACATCTAAGACTTTCATAATAATTCTTTTAATAATTTCTTAGTTTTATTAAAACCAAACTCTTTTATATGATCACTTATATCTTTAACATTATATAATTCTAAATAATGTTTTGGTATGTAGACATGTTCGAATCCATATTCTTTTTTCATCTTATCTACACCCATCATTCCACCTTCGTCATAATCATATAGCATAACAATGCGTTTAAAGCGCTTTTTGAGCTCATTTACGACTTCTTTTGGTATAAGTGACTGTTCACCCTGGGGTGCTATTGCGGGTACATTAAATAGGCTTAAAACCATCACATCTTTAAGGGCCTTAGTAATTACTATCAAGTCTCCTTTTTTTGGTAATTGCTCCCATCCTTGTATATCATATAAACCACAATTACTTCTCCATTTATTTTTTCTTTCCTCGGAATATGGTCGATATATCTTGAAAGAATTATATACTTTATAAGCATACATAGGATTATCTGGAGAATATTTAAATTCTAATGGTTTATCATTAACCATCATTTTGCTTATAGGGTATACTTGATATTTTTTAAGTATGTCCCTAGTTATTTTGTATTGGCCCCAATATTCATCATCTGATTTAGTAAAATTTTTTCTTTTGA
Source organism: uncultured Clostridia bacterium (assembly GCA_964574015.1). Classification (GTDB taxonomy): domain Bacteria; phylum Bacillota; class Clostridia; order Tissierellales; family Dethiosulfatibacteraceae; genus UBA8670. The sequence continues at coordinate 2,991 of CAZNLP010000205.1, forward strand.
TAGATATCATAGTCTTGCGATTTTTATATCTATCTCTTATAATCTTACCTTGCTTAGATGGTTGTATGTTCTTTTCTATTATATTAGACCATATATCTTTTAAAGCTTCTTTATATGTTTTATATGTAAGTATTTTTACAAATTTAAAACAATTACCGATATCACCCGTGGCTTGATCTTTAAATAGTAAAGAACCTGTTTTTGAAGATTTAAATATACCAAATGAAGGATTTTGGTCATTCCTAAAAGGAGATGACATAATCTTACCTATTTCAAATTTAGTTGGCATATAAAAATCATATATATCAAATTCCGTTGTCCTTTTTAAAATTTCTTCTTCAGTTATTTTTTCTACTACAATATCTGTGTTAAATTTCATATTAGGACTTTATAAAAAAGGGCCAGTTCTCAGACATTAGCTGATAGCTGACCCTTTTATGATTAATTAAAATGGTAGGGCATTGGGATCA
>CAZNLP010000206.1:0-3407 GCA_964574015.1 uncultured Clostridia bacterium
GAATTTGATGTTTCAATGAGAGTTGCAGCATTTATGATGTCAATCAAACGTGTTGCTGATGCAATGAGAGCAAGAGGATGGGTAAAATAGTATTTCTTTAATAAGGTATAAAAATTCAGGGATAGATGAAAATCTATCCCTTTTTTAATATTAATATACTAACCCAAATCCGTAACCAGAAAAGATACTTTTTTTCATATTTAAAAAATCGTCGTAATTTTTTTCTTGTTTCTTCTTTTATTTTTGACCTATAATTATTAACTGTTTGCATCTCTCTATTCCATATAAATTAAAATTTTTATCTATTTCATTAGCTTTTTCTTTAAAATATGAATATTTAGGAGAGTCTTTTAATTTATGAAGTTTCTCTTCAAATTTTTTATATTTTTTATGAATTTTTTTATTGTATTCTTCGCTTTCTTCATACTCTTCGTATTCTATATTCGATAAATCTAAACTTTTCGCTATGTTGATAATTTCATTCTTTTTATAAGTTTTATTATGTATATTTCCTATTTCTCTATCTATTTCGGCTTCTAATATATGCATAAGACCATGTGTGTTCTTACTTTTATTTTTAGTATCATGAAACATTTCATTAATTATAAAATAACCCTTTGGTTTTAATATTCTATGCATTTCATTAAGCATTTCATTTACATGATCTAAGTGATGCAAAGTGTTAGAAATCGCTACCGTATCAAAATATTCTTCCGGAAATTTTGTGCTGTAACCATCCATATGTATAAATTTTATTTTATCCCTATTAAACTTCTCCATTTCTATTATTGCTTCTTTTTCATAATCTATTCCTATAAGTATTTCATAAGATTTCGCATACTTCTCAAGTCTAAATAAAAATTCTCCCCTTCTTGTACCAACATCCAAGGCTTTTCCAATATTTTTGTTTTTTAGTATTTTTTTCAAATTTTTCATGCCTTCTCCTTGCACTATATGTATTTATAAAGTTGTCTACTTATGTAATAATGCAGTATAGATTCCTGTACTCCACTGCTTATTGATTTCGAGATATTTACTTCTAATGTTATTATCATTCTTACAGAATCGTTTCCACCTTTGAATCCATCTGTTTCTAAAGTGTAGCTAGCACAAAAGTTTGTTATTTTTACTAGTTCATTAGTTTTTAATTTTTTCTTGACTTCATATAGTTATTCTTATAAAAAAACCTTCCATTAGGAAGGTTTTTTTGCACTACAAAAAGTATAATTTATTTCTAAACATTCCTAACCTGCCATTTACTTTTAGTACGCAGCAGTACCTCTTAGTTCATAGTCCCCTTCTCAGCTCATAGGTTTATGGATTACCCCTATTCATTGCCCTGAAGGTTTCTCCCTGAAAAGGAAGGGTTTAGCCCCGCGTTTATTCTTTTTTTTAATAATATATTAATTTACTTATTTTGTAAAAATTTTAAACATCTAATTTTAAATCTTCTGGTTTAATTAGGTTCATCTTCTTCATTACATTATATACAACAAGTCCTATAACTATTGGAAGTATAAAATGAACTAGTATTATAGAGAAATACATGCTTCCTCCACCTTTTCCAACTGCTTCCATAGCATCTATAGCTCCAAATTGACCAACCAATCCGGAAGTTCCCATTCCAGATCCTATAGCAGTATTTTCCATTCCTAAAACTGCTGTAGAAATTGGTCCTGTAATAGCAGAAGCAATTATAGCCGGAAGCCAAATTTTCCAATTTTTAACTATATTAGGTACTTGTAGCATTGAAGTTCCTAATCCCTGGGATAGTAATCCACCAAAACCGTTTACTTCATAACTTATAACTGCAAAAACTATCATTTGTGCTGAACATCCAGCTGCTGATGCTCCTGCAGCAAGTCCTCCTAGCCCAAGCATGATACCAATTGCTGCACTACTTATTGGAAGTGTTAACGCAATACCCATAAGTACTGATACTATAATACCCATTGGCACAGGTCTAAGTACTGTAGCCGCATTGATAAGATTTCCAAATCCTTGCATGAAAGCGTTGATACCAGGTCCTGCTAAAGTTCCTACTAATGTACCTACTAAAATTGTTACAGCTGGTGTTACTATGATATCAACCTTTGTTTCTTTAGATACCATTTTACCAAATTCTGCTCCAAATAGGCCTGCAAGTAATGCTCCTACCGGTCCTCCTAAAGCTGCTCCTGCTGCTCCTGTTATCGTAGATGAAAACATTACTAATGGTGGCGCTTTAAGGCCGTATGCTACTGCTACTGCAATACCAGGCCCTGTCATGCTTCTTGCAATTGGCCATACCGTGTCAGTTAAGAAAGCTATCCCTAATTTTCCACCTATTACGTTTAATATACTACCTATTATAAGTGTTCCAAATAATCCAAGGGCCATAAAGCTTAAAGTATCAACTAAATATCTTTGTACTGATATTTCAATATTTTTTCTTTTTAAGAAACTTTCTTTTTTTGTTTCTTGTTTCTCATTAACATCATTTTGATTGCTCATTATTTCCTCCTAATATAAAGTATAACTCCTATTTTTTTATTTTTTATCTTTATTTTTGATTCCAAGTAAAACTTTTTCTGGTGTTAACGGTAAGCTTCTAAATCTTACTCCTACAGCATCATATACTGCATTCATAATTGCTGGTGCAGCTGGTATAAGTGCTGGCTCTCCTACTCCTTTTGCTCCATATGGACCTTCATCAGAGTAGTCTTCTACTATTATCGGATAAATCTCCGGCATATCTTGTGCTGTCTGAATTAAATAACTATTGAAATCAGGGTTTTTTATGTTTCCTTTATCTAAATCAACTTCTTCACTAAGAGCATAACCAATTCCCATAACTGCTCCACCTTCGATTTGTCCTTCTACATTGATAGTGTTTATAGCCTGTCCAACATCATGAGCTGCTACTAATTTTAGTACTGTCACCTCCCCTGTTTCTGTATTTACTTCAACTTCTGCAATATGCGTTGCAAATGCATATGTAGCATAAGGAATACCCTGCATATTTTCACCTAATGCTGATGCACTCGGATTAAACTGACCTTTACCTAATGCTAATAATCCTCTAGTTTTAAGTCCTAACATTAATTCAGTATACGGTAATTTATGTTCTTTATTGTTTTTATCATATCCTTTATCGTTTTCAAGTACTACACATTCTTCATTACAATTTAGAAGTTCTGCCGCTACTTTAACAATGTTTTCTTTTGCTTCTAATGCTGCAAAGTAGCATGCATTTCCTGAGATATATGTCTGTCTACTTGCCGATGTTTTTCCTGATTCTGGAGTAGAACTAGTATCTGCTGATTTAACAAATACTTTATCGTAAGAAATTCCAAGGGTTTCAGCTGTGATTTGAGCCATAACAGTATCTGATCCCTGTCCTATATCTGCACAACCTGTTAAAACAG
>CAZNLP010000207.1:0-2246 GCA_964574015.1 uncultured Clostridia bacterium
AATCTATCTCTCCTGAAGTTAAAGAATTTTTCCCTATTATCAACTTTAAAATAAAGAAAATATAAAGATGAACTGACCCCTTGTGTTATCGTGTGTTATCTCTTCATTCCAAGTTCAACTAAATCACAAATCTTCTTCAAGACTTTTCTATGATTTTCGCCTTTATTAAGTTCATACTTATCAATATTTAAAACTACTGAAGTAAAAATAAAAGAAGCCATATTTAAATCAAAATCTCTCCTGAAATCTCCCCTATCTATATAAATTCCAATGATTTTTCTAAAAAGCTCCATAGATTTCGGCATTACATCCATCAGAATCTCTCTTTTGACTTCTTGAGGGCATTCAACTAAAAACCTCTCTTTTAGATCTATAGTTTCTTTATCTTTATTTTCATAACTTTCAGCCCTAATTATAACCTTTGTCATCATTTCCGAAAAGCTGAGATCTTCAGATTTATTTATTTCATCCAGAAGTTCCTTGTTTTTTTCAATTCCTATATCGTGAAATATATACTTAAACAAATCATCCTTATCATAAAAATACTGATAAAAACTCCCTTTTGATATTTTTGAATAATTTACAATAGTATCTATGGTCACTTCATTATAATGCTTTTCAGAAAAGGCTTTTTTTGCACCTATTACTATTCTTTTTTTCTTCTCTTCGGGTAAATTATAAAAAGTTTGTTTTGGCATTATCTTCTCCAATCAATACAACACTATTCCCATAACTATTAGTATTATCGACATTATAAATACTGATATAGTTAATTTCATTTTCTTCTTAGGATTATTTAATGTTTCTGAAGCAAATTTTCTGAATTCATTGTATTTAAACAAAAGTGCTGATATTTTTACAAGAGTTAAAGATATTAAAAGTGCTATAATCCAACTGTATCTGACATCTAGTTTAAATACTTGATACCAAGTGAAAATTACCAGAGCAAGGCCTAACGCGGATATAATATATATCCAAAGAGGTTTCTTTTCCTTATATGCACTTTTCATTTCCCACTTATTCCATCTATCTCCGAGTCCTACCATAAGTATCCTTGTTATTATCCCGACAAAAGCCCATCCAAAGCATAAATAACTAAAATAATTAAAATCCATTTTTATATTCCTCCTTATATGACTATCAGTCATGTGACTGTTAGTCATATAATATTACTTTTTTTAACATCTGTCAAGTAGTTTATATCTTCATTCAAATTCCCTACCTAATATTTCCTTAACTAACAGCGGATCCTTAGTAATAATTCCATCAATATCATACTGTAAAACTTCTTTAATGTCTTCTTCTTTATTAACTGTCCAAACCCATATTCCTTTATCTTCTTCCCTTGCTTTTCCTACAAATTCATGAGTTATCAAACCTTTTTCAACTGTAAAATAGTCAGCCTCTATATATGACAGATCTCCTAATACATAAAACATGATTTGACTAGTTTTTACTTCTGGATTTAATTCTTCTACTTTTTCTATAAACATTCTATCAAATGACTGAATATAGGTATTTCCAACCATATCATACTCATCGATTATACTTACAATTCTTTCAGCAACCTTTTCTCCTCGACCGTAGGTCTTAACATCTATTTGTACATCCATCTGCCCATCTACTAGCTCTAAAGCTTCACCTAGTGTAGCTACTATTTTCTCATCGGAATGAAAGTTTTCTCTATTTTCAACTTCCAATCCTGTTATTTCTCTATATGTTAATTCATCAATATTTTTTTCAACCCCTAAAATTCTATTTAAACTTCTATCGTGGTGAAGTATAATTTCACCATCTTCAGTCATCTGAACATCCATTTCCACTACATCAATATCAGCTTCCAATGATGCTTTTACAGCCTGAATAGTATTCTCTGTTTCATCATCTACTATTCCTCTATGAGCTACTATCTTGACATCTCTCCCTGTAAAAATTATGCCTTCATTAATTATCATTCCACTGGAAAAACTTATAACCATTGCAATTACAAGTATTGTTGTAAATAAAATTTTTTTGCTTTTAAATTTATCATAAATATAATTTTCTGATTTTTTAAAGATTTTTAAATTATGAGTCTTTAGATCATCTTTTAGATACTCTTCCCCTTTAGCTACGGCATAAAGTTTAGTTAAGAATATAATATTTAAAGGCATGATTATTAAAGTGAATGCATATGATAAAAAACTCGACAGGGTAAGCATATAATTTCTAACCCAATAATTTACATTAAAGTTTAAATAATCGGG
>CAZNLP010000207.1:2346-3405 GCA_964574015.1 uncultured Clostridia bacterium
TCTTAATATTTGAGGCTTAATCTGCAGATTAATTATAGGTATCAGCATAAAGAAAAAGATCATCAAATAAATAATACCTATCCCTATAATTCTTTTTACCGAATATATAGAAGTCAAAAAAGACTCAGTAACAAGTACCTCCTTATCCAAGCTTAACTTATAAGCAAGAATTGTCAAAGTCCCTATTTCTATAAATATAAAAATCACTGCTATTGCTGAAAATATAAAAAACCCAATGAAGCCTCTAATATCAAAAATCACAGAAAAAGCATTAGAATCAAGTAAAACTCCACTGCTAACCATAAGTAGTAATCTATGAAGATAAAATCCTAAAAAAGGAATCAAAACATAACTGGTTAAAATTAAATATAAAAACCCAAAGAAAAGATACCTTCTCCAAGATTTTTTCATATCTATAAAACTATTTAAAATAAGTTTAATCATACTCTATTTGCCTTTCTTCTAATATTTATTAAGGAGTGTTGCTTTAATCTTATTTAATTTTAACTAAGTTTGGATATTTTGTAAAATTTATTTAACTTATCAATTATCAACTATTCCCTATTAGTATAAATATGATATAATTAAATATAAATATTCATCTCATCTATTCAATTTTAAATTGAATACATGTCTTGAATCAGCATTATATATAAGGCATAAAAATTATATATGAGGTGATACAAGTGAATAAATATTTCAAGAAATTATTAAGTGTTTTACTTATTCTTACTATGCTTTTCACAATTCCGGTATTTTCAGATACCAATCCTCCTACTCCAATTCTAGATGGTACTCAAAGCGATTGGGCTAAAGATGAACTACTGGAAGCCTACCAATATAATCTGACATACTCAGAGGTTATGAAAAATTTCAAAGCAGAAATTACGAGAGAAGAATTTTGTGTTCTTGCTGTAAAGCTTTATGAAGCACTCTCTGGAAATAAGGCTCTACCTGCTGAAAACCCTTTTACCGATACAAAAAACCAGGAAATTTTAAAAGCATACAACTTAAGTATTGTGAAAGGAATAAGTGCTACCCAATTTGCCCCTTCAAGTA
>CAZNLP010000208.1:0-3358 GCA_964574015.1 uncultured Clostridia bacterium
AATCCTGAAAAAACAGTGGTTTTGATAAATTCACTTCTAGACCTTTGGTATCTTTCAGGAGGGGAAGCAGTAGCAAGATGCAGCGGAACTACAAACGTACCAAAAGCAGCAGAAAATATTGAAATAATAGGTAAATTTTATTCAGTAAGTTTAGAAAAATTAATAGCTTTAGAACCGGATTTAGTTGTAGTATCATCTACAGTTAGTTCACAGATGGAAATGGAAGATGTGTTGGCGGAAAATGGAATTGAATTTGCACCAGTAGATGCAAGCACAAACCCATATACAAATTTTGATAAAAACGTATATCTTTTCAGTCAGATACTAGATACAGAAGATATATATGAAAAGGATGTAAAGGAAATTACTGGAGCCGTTGATGAAATAATTAAAAAAACGGAAGAATCAGGAAAAGCTCCTTCTGCTATAGTACTATTTTCATCAAGTAAATACGTAAAATGTGAATTACCAACTTCACTTACAGGAGAAATGCTGGATTATCTTGGAGTTGAAAATATAGTAGCTGATGCACAAATTGAAGGTTCTACAAAGGTAGATTTCTCTCTTGAAAGACTTATAGAAAGAGACCCGGACTACATATTTGTAACTACCATGGGAGATGTAGAAGAATGTAAAGCTAGAGTTGATCAGGATATTAAGTCAAATGATGCTTGGAACTCTCTTACAGCTGTAAAAGAAGGAAGAGTTTACTATCTACCTAAGGACTTATATCTGTACAAGCCTAATGCAAGATACCCTGAAGCATTTAAAGGCCTTGCAGAAATAGTATATCCAGAGGTGTTTACTAATTGAGCACAGTAGAATCCCTTGAAGTTCTTAAGAAAAAGCACTCATACAAGATTACAATAATAATGATATTTGCTTTTGCAGCAGTCGCAGCTTTTCTTATAAGTTCAAGTATAGGAGCTTTAAAAATATCAGTAACAGATGTATTAAGAGCTATATTTATAGAAAAAGAAGGATTAAACAGAAGTATAATTTGGAAAATTAGAGTCCCTCGAACACTGGTAGCAGGAGCTGTAGGAATATGTCTTTCTCTTTCTGGAGGAATTTTACAGGGGGTTATGCGTAATCCCCTTGCTTCTCCAAACATAATAGGAGTTTCTTCTGGAGCGGGACTTGCGGCTACTATTACTCTCGTGCTTTTTCCATCCTACGATTATCTTCTAACTCCAGCTGCATTTGTTGGAGCTTTTGCCACTACCATTATTATATATTTTTTGTCTTGGAAAGACGGAATAAAACCTCTAAGGATGGTACTTTCCGGGATTGCCATATCTTCCTTTATAGGAGCGATTATTAACACCATACTTATATTTTTCCCGGATAGAGTTCAGAATACCCTTGGGTTTACGGTGGGAAGTTTGGCGGCAAGGACTTGGATACATTTTAAGCTTTTGTGGCCCTATGCTTTAGTAGGGTTTATACTAACAATGATTATGTCTAGAAAGTTGAATATACTTATGTTGGGAGATGAAATAGCAGGAAGCTTGGGATTAAACATTGAAAGAACAAGAATGATTCTTATAATATGTGCCTCCTTGCTTGCGGCTAGTGCTGTAAGTGTAGTGGGTATGCTTGGATTTGTAGGACTTATAGTTCCCCATATTACCAGGATTATTATAGGATCAGATTACAGATATCTGTTTCCAGCAAGTGCACTGCTGGGAGCATCAATAATGATGATATGCGACACTATAGCCAGAACTATTGTAGAACCTATTGAACTTCCTGTAGGTATAATAATGGCTGCAGTAGGCGCTCCATTCTTTTTGTATCTTCTCAGAGGAGGGTTTAAAAAACATGTTAAAAATAAATAATCTTACAATGGGATATGAAGGTATAAGAATCTTAGACAACATATCCTTTGAAGTAGAAAAAAATAAAATAACAACTCTAATAGGACCAAATGGATGCGGTAAATCTACAATACTTAAAGCTCTGTCTAGGGCTAAAAAACCTGAATCAGGTGAAATACTTCTTGAATCAGAAGATATTTATAAGGTAAATGAAAAGACTATTGCTAAGATAATGTCGATTTTGCCTCAAAGCCCAAAAGTTCCCGATGATTTTTCAGCTCGAGATCTTGTAGGATACGGTAGATATCCATATATGAACTGGATGGGAAGACTTACAAAGAAAGACTACGATATAATCGACTGGGCTATAAAAGAAACTAAAATAGAATCCCTTCAGCACAGACAGGTTTCCACAATGTCTGGAGGAGAGAGACAAAGAGCTTGGATAGCAATGGCTCTTGCTCAACAACCGCAGCTTTTGCTGCTAGATGAACCGACTACATATTTGGATATATGCCATCAGTTTGAAGTTCTTGAACTTGTAGAAAGATTGAATAAGGAAATGGATATTACAGTAGTTATGGTTCTTCACGATTTAAACCAAGCAGCCAGATATTCGGATAAAATAATCGTAGTAAAGGATGAAAAAATATATAAAGAAGGAAAGCCTGAAGAAATTATAAATAAAAAATTACTTGAGGAAGTATTTGATATAAGGGTTAAAATTTTTAAAGATGAAGATAACGACTGTCCCTATTTTCTTCCTATAAAAAACAAAGAAAGAAACATCTATAAAAATAAAAGGCCATTTGAAAAATGTTCTTAATTACTAATAATATTTATATATTTTAGGATTAATAGAATACTTTTAAAAACAACTAAAAAAGGAGAAGAATCATATGAGCAAAAAAGCGATTTTGATTATAAGCTTTGGGACAAGTCATGAAGACACTCTGGTAAAAACAATAGTAAAAATAGAAGAAAAGTTTAAAATGATTTATAAAGGATATGATTTCTATAGGGCATTCACCTCGAGAATAATAGTTAAAAAATTAAAAAAACAAAAAAATGAAGAAATCCACCTTCCTTCAGAAGCACTAGAGAGAATTAAAGAATTAGGATACGAAGAAGTTGTTATTCAATCTCTACATGTGATAAATGGAACAGAGTATGAATTAACACATAATGAAATTCTAGAATATGCAGGTGAAATGAAAATAAAGTTAGGAAAGCCATTACTAACGGAAGAAGATGATTATAGAAAAGTAGTTTCAATAATAAGTAAAAGTATACCAAAATTGAAAAAAGATGAAATAGTTATACTCATGGGACATGGTTCAGAACATCCATCTAACTCAACATATCTAGCATTAGATTATATGTTTAAGATAATGGGACATGAAAACATATACATTTCAACAGTAGAAGGATTTCCACAAATAAAAGAAGTTATAGAGTATATAGAAGAAAAGAAAGAAGTGAAAAAAATATATCTGGTACCATTTATGATTGTAGCAGGGGACCATGCCAAGAATGAC
>CAZNLP010000209.1:0-3290 GCA_964574015.1 uncultured Clostridia bacterium
AGGGATAGATTTAGATTTAAGCTTTATAGTTACATTACTGCCTGCAGCCATTTCGTAAGCATGTCCCAATAGACCGAAGCCGGTTACATCAGTACAGCTGTTTACCCCTACTTTCATCATTGCATCCTTAGCGAATTTATTTAAAGTGGACATGGTTTTGACAGCTTCATTGTAGGTTTTTTCACCTACCATGTCGGATTTAATTCCGGTATTAATAACTCCCAAGCCTATAGGTTTAGTAAGGATTAGCATATCTCCGACTTTAGCATTGCAGTTTGTTACAACATGGGATGGATGCATAAATCCGGTAACGGATAATCCAAACTTTGGTTCTTTATCGTCTACGGTATGACCTCCTACTACTAATGCTCCTGCTTCCGCAACCTTATCGTGGCTTCCTTTTAGGATGGCTTTTATAGTTTCCTTAGGAAGATCGTCGGAAAAGCATGTGATATTTAAAGCCAGTCGGGGATCTGCACCCATAGCATAAATATCGCTTAAAGAGTTGGCGGCAGCTATTTGACCGTAAACATAAGGATCATCTACCACCGGTGTAAAAAAGTCTAATGTCTGTACTACGGCTATATCATCTGTAATTTTATAAACTGAAGCATCATCAGAAGTCTCAATTCCTACCATTAGATTTACATCAGTATCTTGGTTCATTTGGCACAAAACTTGTGCCAGGACGTCGGGTCCTATTTTAGCAGCTCATCCTGAGCTTTTTGTCATTTGGGTTAGTCGTATTTGTTCTAGAGTCACTTTTTCCTCCTTGTAAACTATACTTTAATTCCAGGCCATTCTTTCAAAAAGTCTTTGAAAGATTCAACTACTGGTGATAGAGTTCTATTTTTACAATAAACAAAGTAAAAATTACGCTTCAATTCTAAATCTTTAATTTTATAGGTTTTAATTAAGCCTAAATCTATTTCATTTTTTACAGCTATTTTTGAAATCAAACTTATACCTAAGTCTAATTCAATCATTTTTTTAATCATTTCATTACTATCAATTAAAGATGTAATATTCAAATCATCCAAGTGAATACCTTTATTAGAAAGACACTTTTCTACTAATAATCTTGTACCGGAGCCTTCTCTTCTAAATATGAACTTCTTTGAAAAAAGGACTTCAATATCTAAAAGTTCATCAGATGGCCAAGAATAGTTTTTGTTGTTAGGTACTGCTAAAATAAGCTCATCTTGGTAAAAATCTACGTACTCTAATATTTCAGAAGAATATTTAGCACCAACAATACCGAAATTATTTTTACCTTTTAATATATCTTCTACAACATCTTTAGAATTTTTATGAGTTATAGTAAAAGTAACCTGAGGATGAATTTTTGAAAAATCCTTAATGATGTAAGGAAGAATATACTGCTCTGGTATAGAGCTGGCACTAATCTCAATTTCTCCTTCAATTTTGCCGGATTGTCTAATTAAATTATATCTTGCTTTATCTCTGGTATTAATAAGCTCAAGGGCATATTTGTAGAAATCTTTTCCGGATTCAGTTAGTGTTATAGTTTTGCTTTTTCTATCTAAAAGAGTAGTTTTCAACTCTCTTTCTAAATTTTGAATATTATTACTAACGGTTGGTTGGGTAAGATACAATTCTTTTGCAGCTTTAGAAAAACTTTTGTGCTTTACTACACTTAAAAAACTTTCTAATTGATTAAATTCCAAAATACTACCTTCCTTAATTAATTATTTGCTATAGCCTTATTTATAGAGTCTATAGTATACCCTATTTCTTCTAATGTATTAAAATGACTTAAACCAAACCTCACAGTACCTCGCGGGAAAGTTCCCAAGGTTTTATGGGCTGATGGGGCACAGTGCATGCCACATCTTGTCATGATACCGAAATTTTTACTCAACTCATAGGATATAACAGCATTATCTTTATTTATAAAATCGAGAGAGAGAATTCCCGTTCTATTTTCAAGAGTTTTCTTTCCTATAATTTCAATGTTTTCTATATTATATATACCCTGTATAAATTTATCAAGAAGCTCAAGTTCTTTCTCTCTTATACTATTTAACCCTTCTTTTAAGAGGTATTTTAAGGAAGCGTTTAAGCCGTATATTCCCGGGATATTTAGGGTTCCAGATTCAAACTTATCAGGCATGTAGTTCGGTTGTACTTCTGTATCAGATAAACTTCCAGTTCCACCTTCTATAAAAGTATTCATTTCATCTACTAAAAAATCATTTATTACAAATCCTCCTATGCCCTGAGGTCCTAGTAGACTTTTATGACCGGTAAATCCTACTGCATCTGCATTTAATCTATTAAAATCAATATCTAAAAAACCTGCTGTTTGAGCACTATCTACAATGAAATATATTCCTTTTTCTTTACATATTTTACCAACTTTTTCTAAATCTAATATTGTACCGCAAACGTTAGAAGCATGAGTCATAAAAACAGCTTTGGTATTAGATTTAAGAGAAGCTTCAAAATCTTCAACATCCAGTTCTCCTAAATTGTTACACTTTACTTTGGTGTACTTAATTTTACTTTTTAAAGCATTTAATGGTCTCATAACAGCATTATGCTCTATTGAAGAAACCAAAGCATGGTCACCTTCTCTTAATATTCCCTTTATAAAGACGTTCATGCTTTCAGTAATATTTTTAGTAAATATTACATTTTCCGGTTTATCAAAATTAAAAAGTTGACATAAAAGTTCTCTAGTTTCATATACTGTATTTTCTGCTTCATAAGAAATACTGTAGGCTCCCCTGTTCACATTAGCACCGACATTTAAAATATAGTCGGAAATGCTTTGAGCTACCCCTGGTGCCTTAGGAAAAGAGGTGGCACCGTTATCTAAATATACATAATTCATGAAGAACTCCTTTTTAGAATTTAATCAATAAAATGCTAACAAATTAATTATATTAGGTTAATAGATATTTAACAATAAGTATAGGTATTTCTTATTGTTCAAAGTCGAACTATTAATACTAGCTATTGTACTTTGAAATGCCAAGTTGTTAAACTAATAACATAAATATTACATCATAGGAGGAAGTATAAATGGAAGGAAAAAAAGGAATTATTATTACTGGAGGAATTATAGGTATAATATCAGTACTACTTGTATATTTTGGAAATCCTGCAAATATGGGTTTTTGTATTGCCTGTTTTTTAAGAGATATAGCTGGTGGTATAGGTCTTCATAGAGCTGGAGTAGTACAGTATATTAGACCTGAGATTATAGGACTGGTATTAGGAGCATTTTTAATATCTTTTAAAAACAAAGAATTTGAAGCAAAGGG
>CAZNLP010000210.1:0-3231 GCA_964574015.1 uncultured Clostridia bacterium
TTATGTATTTACTCGTTGTTTGATAATTTTTCCAATACCTCTAATTTTCCTTCGTTACCTCCCCATGTTCTTAATTCTTCTTTGTCTATGTTTTCCGTTATAAGCATCATTAGTTCCATCATGCTTCTAAAATTCACTATTTTGTTTTCTTCCAGCCAGTGTACTGTTCCTTGGATGCTGTTGTTTTGCTGATACTTAATTTTTACCAGGAAGGATGATCCTTTTAATTTGTCTTCTTTAATTTCAACCATACCTCCAACTCCTTTTTTAAAAAATATATTACTGGCTTGTTATTACCTTATTATATATATAAGTGATTACATTTTGATTACATAACCTTGTTTATTTGACTTTGTTTCATTAATTCTACAAATATTTTTGTAATATTAGGGTCAAATTGGCTTCCCGCTTTGTTTTCTATTTCTTCAAGAGCTTCTTTTTTTGTCATTCTTTCCTTGTATGGTCTTTCATTTACCATAGCATCATAGGCATCAATAATTGAAAATAGCCTTACAACTTTAGGAATTTCTTCTCCCTTAAGCAGTCCTGGGTACCCTTTACCGTCCCATCTTTCGTGATGCTGTAGTATGAATTCATCGATGGATATAATTTCTCTGGATTCTTTTATAATGTTGTATCCTATTTCACTATGTTTTTTCATGCTTTCCCATTCTTTTTGGGTAAGTTTTGTTTTTTTCTGAAGTATTTTTTTAGGTACTCCTATTTTTCCTATGTCGTGGTATTCGCATAAGAGTTTGAGTTCTTCTTTTTCTACTTCTGTAAAGTTTAGTGTATCTGCCATTTCTTTAGCCATAATTTTCAGTCTTTCGTAGTGGCCATTATTTTCAAAAGTTATTTTCTGCAATTTTTCTTTCAAGTAATTAATCATATTAAGTTTTGCTTCTTTTCCTTCTTTTAACTTGTTAAAATACATTTTATCTTCTGCTTCTTCTAGTACTTCATTGATATTTTTTTCTGATTTTGTTTTTGTAGATATGCCGAAGCTTATGTTTATATTAATGATATCAAGAGGTCTTTGTCGACATTTTTCCTTGACTCTTTCTACAATGACTTGTGAAGTTTTTTCATCTGTCTTAGGTAGAAGTATCATAAACTCATCTCCACCTACTCTTGCAATAATGTCTTCATCTCTGAATGTTTCCTTAAGAATTTCTCCTATCCTTTTTAGAGCTTTATCTCCCATAGAATGACCGAAAGCATCGTTAATTAATTTTAAGCCATTTAGGTCTCCCATTATTAAGCTTATAGGAAGCTGTCTTTTAGTATTTAGTCTCTTAAGCTCTTCGTAGAAGAATTCCCTTGTGTATAATTCCGTTAAGCTATCTTTGTATCTGGTTAAAGATTTTTTTGTGAAGTCTATTACTTCTCCTTTTGACTTCTCAAGTTTAGATATTGTTTTTTCTATTTCTTTCTTGTATTTTGTAATATCGTTGTAAAATATAATCATGTAGTCTCTCTCATCACTAAATATATTTATTAAATAGGTTTTATCCAAACTTTTTAAATGTCTTTCGTATTTTCTTTGTGTACTTGGAACCATGTGCTTTTGTATTTCTCTTAAATTTATACTGTTTGAATTTTCTGCAGCTATTTTTGATATTTTTTCTCCTAATATATCGTTGGCATTTATGCCTGAAATTTTTTGAAAGTTTTCACTGGTTTTTGTAAGAATATAATCTTCGAAGTGTCCTTCTGTATTAAAAATTCCTTTGAATATTAGAAAAAAATCATTTTTTGAAAGGTGTTCCATTAGACCACTTCCTTTCATGGTTTAGGGATTTTATTTAATTTAATTCTATCATTTGAAAGTTACATTTTAATTACACATAAAAAAGACCTCTTGCGAGGTCTACAAATTTTTCAGTATTAATTATCTATATATTTCTTTTTTATCTGATTTTTCTTCTAAGAGTGGTTTAAAATCTATATTTATTTTAAGCTTTGCTATTTTAGGTCTAGTCCTAATTTTATCTCTTATTCTTTTTTCTATTATTATAAGGGCCTGCTGCTTGACTTCGTGAAGTAGAATAAGTATCTGTTTATCATTCCAAAAAGTGAACACATCACCTTTTCTCAAAGAATTCTTAAGTATTTGAGTCATTTCTTCAACCCATGAATTTACTAGTGTATCTTCTGTTTGTTCTAGTGTTATGATACATACGTAATCATCTTCAAAATTTCTCTCTCCTTTTCTTCTTTGATTATCTACTATTACCTTGAAATCACTAAAATCACACTGCATTGAACCTTTTGCTTCTTCTAAATCGATTTTATTCAGAAAATCTATTATCGTCATTTTTCTTTTTTCGGATATGGTACTTTTAATTTTTTTATAGAACTTATCAAGCTTAGGGGATGAGATTATTCCCATTTCTTCTTTTAATAAGTTTAGTACGTATTCATAATGATTAAGAGCATTTGTAAAATGTCCTTGCTTAAGCATTGCTTCCATAAAACATATGTGGATATCTTCGTCGTAAGGTTCGTAGTTTAATGCTTTTTCGCAGGTTCTTGTAATTTCATCATAGTTTTCCTCATCTTTAAGGATTTCAATTGTTTGGAATATAATCTTTATATAGAGTCTATTGTAGTAATTTCGCACAGGAGTAAGCCATACTTCATATGCATTTTCAGCAAGAAACATTCCTTCGTAGATTTCAAGAGCCTTATTGAAGATTTCAAGAGCTTCTTCTCTATTTTGAGATAATTTTTTGTCTCCTTTTTTTATAAGGTTTTCAAATTCATCTACATCTATCTCTACATTTTCTCCTACTTCCAAAATATAATTACCGTTGGTTGAGCTGATAGTAAGATATTTATCTTGTTCTTCACCCTCTGGAATTATATTTTTTATTGCCTTTCTAAGTCTAAATATTTGAGTACTTAGAGTATTTTTAGGATCGGAGTATTCATCTTCTGGAAATAGATTTTCTATTATAGTTTCCGGTAGAATTTTCCTGTTTCTAAATGCTATGAAGTACTGGAGTAGTTTATTTATTTTATAAGTACGGGTACCTTTTTTTATGAGAGATTTTCCATTTATACTAATATCGAAAACTCCCAATGTTTTGATGTTCATTTGCATATTTACTCCCCCACAGTACTCTACTAATATTTTTATTTTGAATAATTATATCATAATTGATATTTATCAACAATCTAATTGTTAATTGATAAACATTTTTATGACTCTCATGTATATTATACCCA
>CAZNLP010000211.1:0-3226 GCA_964574015.1 uncultured Clostridia bacterium
ATAAAAACAAATATAATAACTGCCGAAGGTGATCCTGCTTCAGCAATACTAGATGAATCTGAAAAAGGTGACTACAACTTGATTATTATGAAAACACATAATATGAAAGAAAGAAAAAGATTTATGTTAGGTAGTGTAACTGACAAAGTTGTACACCATATAAATATACCAATACTAATAATAAGATAGTAAATTGCACTGAGAAAAAACTTATATCAGATAAAAACCGTACTTTTTTAATCAAAAAGTACGGTTTTTATTTGATTTATATTAAAAGCTTAATTTCTTATTTCATCCTGTAAAAATAACTAGGATAGCTACAGAAGTCATTATAAATAATGAAATAAACAAAAAAGCGAGTACCCATACAGGTGTTCCCTGTATGCTTTTATAGGCTAATTTTTTTGATATTTTATTATATCTCCAGTAAGCAAATACATAACATAATTCTCCCGTTATTACCAGCATAAGGCCTAGTATTCTCATTATCCACTTAGGGGCTCCTACTTCTAAGAATCTTACTATTCCCAATCCTGTTGCTATAAGAGCTATTCCCGTTCTCACCCAAGCTGTAAAAGTTCTCTCATTAGCCAAAAAAGTTCTTTCATGAGCGAGGTATGTTCTTTCCTCACTGAGTTCTCCCTTTGACTTATTGTCATCAATCATATTTCTACCTCCATCGAAATTTTTTATATATTATAATCCCCAAAAAATTGATATTAACAAAGGAGTCACTATTGTTAAAATTATTTGCAGTGGTGCTCCTACTTTAGAAAAATCAATAAACTTATAATTTCCAGGTCCATAAACCATCAAATTTGTTTGATATCCTACAGGAGTTAAAAACGGATTACTGGCAGCAAAGGTTACTGCTAAAATAAAAGCAAAAGGATTCGCACCTAATTTATTAGCCACATCGACCACTATAGGTAGCATTAACACTACACTGGCATTATTACTTATTAACTGAGTTAAAAGTGCAGTAAATAAATAAAATATACCCAAGATTACTATAACTGGGAGATCACTTGTTAAGTTCAGAAGCTTTATTGCTATATATTCAGCTGTACCTGTCTTTTCCATAGCAATACCTAAAGGAATTAATCCTGCTAACAGCATAATTACTTTCCAATCTATAGCCTGATAAATTTGATTTGGTTTAATACATCCAGTAATAACCATGGCTAAAACTCCAATAAGAGCAGATACTACAATTGGAAGGAATTCAAATACTGCTAAAGCTATAACCATTGCCATAATCCCTAAAGAAGTAATCATTTTAGATTTTTTATAATCTTTAGTAGTTTCCTTGTATATAATAATAAAATCTCTTTTAATCCTTTCAAGATTGTCTAATGTTTTTTCCGTACCTAGTAATAGTAATACATCTCCAGGCCTTAATTTAATATCTTTAAGTTTTCCAGGTAATTCTCTACCTCTTTTAGTTGCTAAAACATAGGAATTATATGTACTTAAAAAATCTACTTCTTCAATTTTTTTATCTTCTAAGCCAGATCCATGTGGAATTACAACTTCTATGAGTATTTTATTCATATCTTCTTCTATTTGACTTTTTTTAGGTTTAGTTTTAGTTGCAAATTCTAAAAATTCCGACTGTATAATATCTTCTAAAGTTTCCTTATCCATCCTGATAAGTAATTGATCTTTTTTCTTTAATATTTTTGAACTCAAAGGTTCTTCAAGGGATTCTTCAGACCGTATTATCTTTATTACATCCATATCATAATTTTTTTCTTGTTTTATTTGATTTATGCTTTTTCCAACAAAAGGAGATTTCGGAGAGATAATTATTTCAGACAAAAAATGCTCAATCTTATATTCTTTAGTAAACTCTTCATTAGGATCTATCCTTCTTGGAGTCAGCCAATATCCTGCAGTTATTAAATATATAAGTCCAACCGAAAAAATTATTACTCCCATCTGAGTAAATTCAAACATTGAAAAAGGATGATCTATTAATCTTTCAGAAATATCACTCGCTAAAAGATTTGTAGATGTTCCTATTAATGTAACAACTCCTCCCATCATTGAAGCATAAGATAAAGGTATTAATATTTTAGAAGGAGAAGTTTTTATTTTTCTAGATAAATTAACTACTATAGGGATAAATATAGCAACTACAGGAGAATTGTTTAAAAAAGCAGCTGTTATCCCTACAATTATACAAATTAAAAATAATTGTTTTTTTTCATTTTTCCCCGTTAAATCAGCAATTTTATCACCAATAATCTGAACAAATCCGTTGTTTTTTACTGATTCACTTAAAATAAACATAGCTAAAATTGTTATAGTAGCCTTGTTTGAAAATCCCGATAAAGCTTCCTCTACAGAAATATTAGTCCAGGGTTTTAAAATCATAAGCACTACTGGAATACTCAGAGCTACTATATCTACTCTTAGAAACTCAAAGAAAAACAGAATAATCATAACTGTGATAATTATGAATAAAATAGTTATCCCAGTATTAATAGACATGCTTTCTTCTATCTGAGAACTAGCATATGCATTAGTAGTTAAAAGAAGTAAAATCAAAATAAAAATCATAACTCTTGCTATAACTCTTAAATTACTCCTCCTAAATTTATTCATTTATTATTCACCTCTATATATTTTTAAAAAACTACCTCTCTATAGAATTTCTCTTTATATTTTTGTACTGAAATTTTATAGTAAAAGAATTAATATATAACAACTAAAAGAAAAGATATTCACAGGGACAAATACCTTCTCTTTATGCTTAAAAGAGATTCTTAAGACTCTTCTTCAATTTTCTTGTCCATTATCTCCATACGTTTCTCAAAACTTACTTTATGATGTACCTGATGAATCATCCATACATGTCCAAAAGGATCTGAGAATACAGCATTACTAACACCCATATCTTCCATTTTAGTAATAGGTTGAACTTCTTCAAAGCCTGCATTTATAGCCTTGTCATATACCTTATTTATATCTTCCACTGTAATATTAAACCATACAGATTTATCTTTTCCTTCTTCGGGAGCTGTTAGGTCATATTCAGGGTTTTCATCAAGTATATGAAATCTAGTTCCGTGAATTGTAAAAATAGCTTCGTTCAAACCTCTTTCTAAATTAGTTGATGTAACATCTTCTAAATTAAAAACATTTTCGTAAATTTCTACTGCTTTAAGGGTATCACTTACAACCATATCTATTTCTACTTCAAACATTTAAATCACTTCCT
>CAZNLP010000212.1:0-3221 GCA_964574015.1 uncultured Clostridia bacterium
TAAGAAATTAAAGGGAAACTACAGATATAAAGTATAATTTGTATGGTTAATTAATAATTGATAAAAAAATATAAAGCAAGGTAACAAATATGAAAGATTTTAATAAAAAAAAGGTAAAAAAAGAAGCTAGGTTTATATCCATAGTTATTTTAATTTTAGCAGGATTATTTTTATTTGTTTTATTAAATACCCAATCATCAAAAGTTAAGTCCCCTACTGTAGAAAATGGATTTATAGACCTAACTAGTTTTAATCTTCATAATGATGGCAATATTAAATTAGATGGAAAGTGGGAATTTTACTGGAATCAAATATTATATCCAGGTGAATTTGAACTTGACGAAACAAAATTGACAGGTTATTTTAAGGTTCCTCATTACTGGACTAAGTATAGTAAGTTAGATTTATCTTCAAAGGGAAATGCTACATATCGTCTTTTACTAGAGACTGATAAATTATATAAAGTTTTAAGCATAAAAACACCTGAAATTTATACTAATTACAGTCTTTATGTGAATGGTAAAAATATCTACACCAACACTATTGACAATAGTAAAAGACCAAAGTATTTAAATCCAGATATTCATACATTCTCAAATGACTCAAAATCAATTGAGATAGTCCTTCAAATAAAAAATAATGAACATTTTAACGCAGGTATTGGAAGCAGCTTATTAATGGGAACTACTGAAAATATTTATAAGGAAACTAATAAAAGTATAGCCATTGATTTAGTTTTATTCACAGTATGTATTTGTGCAGGACTTTACAATATGATTTTGTTTTTATTTAGGAACAAAGATTATAAATTAATTTTTTTTAGTTTTATTTGCTTTTTTTCTGGAATTAGAGGTCTTTTTGCAAACGAGACATATATTATGAAGATTATACCAAATATTTCTTTCATCACTGGTTCTAAAATAGTCCATTTACTAATTACTATGATAGGTATAAGTATAATTATATACACATATTTAACATATAAAGACAAGATTCCCAAAAAGTTAATATATTTCCCCATTGGAATTTGCTTCGCTTATTTAAGCACTGTTATTCTTTTGCCTTCATATGTGTATACATTATTTGCCAGCTACTTTTCTATAATTTTTTTCTTTTTGCTCCTCATGATTATGTATAAAGGAATTTTAAAACACAAGAACTTCAGCAGCAATGACTTTATATTTATAAGTGGAGAATTATTTATTTTCATGGGTTTAGTAAATGATATATTTTATTATAATAAGTTTATTAATACAGGATATTGGTTTTCTAGAGCCCTTGTTATTTTTATAATTATTAACTGGTTCATGCTTTCAAAGGAATATTCCGATGTATTAGATGAAAAAAAAGTTCTTTATGAAAAATCCATTGAAACAAATCTTTCTTTTATGCAGGCTCAAATAAAACCACACTTTATATATAACACACTAAGTAATATATCATATCTAACTACTAAGGAACCTTTAAAAGCTAAAGATTTAATTTTAGATTTTTCAGATTATTTGAGAAACTCTTTTGAATTCAACAATAATCAGGGTTTAACATTACTATCAAAGGAAATAGAATTAATAAAGTCATATTTAGCAATCCAAAAAGAAAGATATAAAGATAGGCTTAAAGTTGAGTATAATATTAATACAAGTCTTTACGAGATGGTACCTAGATTTTCTATACAACCAATTATAGAAAATGCAGTTAGGCAT
This sequence comes from uncultured Clostridia bacterium, assembly GCA_964574015.1. Classification (GTDB taxonomy): domain Bacteria; phylum Bacillota; class Clostridia; order Tissierellales; family Dethiosulfatibacteraceae; genus UBA8670. The sequence continues at coordinate 1,704 of CAZNLP010000212.1, forward strand.
GGTATTATTAATAAGGTTGATGGAGGTACTGTAAAACTTTCAGTAGAAAATATAGGGAAAGAAACAAAGATAAGTGTTGAAGATAATGGTATTGGTATGTCAGAAGAAAAGGTTAAGCTGGTTCTTAGTGACCAAGGGCCGGGGGTTGGTATAAGGAATGTAAACAATCGATTAAAGCTTATGTATGGTAAAGGACTTATAATAAAGAGTAAAATTAATGAAGGGACAAAGGTAGAAATTATTATACCTCACAGTATTGATGGAAAGGAACTTAAAAATTGAGAGTATTAGTTGTAGATGATGAGTTAAGTAATATTAATGAAATTAAGGATATGATTTTAAAAACAGGGAAAAATATTGATGTAGTTTATTCAACTAACCCATTAAACGCTTTAGAAATTTTAGAAAAAGAAAAATTTGATGCAGGGTTTTTTGATATAAGCATGCCTGCTATGAGTGGTCTTGAGCTTGCTCAAAGAATTCCAAAGCATAATAATGATTTAGACGTTGTCTTTATTACGGCATACAACAATTATGCTTCTGAAGCTTTTGAAGTTAATGCTATTGATTACATACTAAAGCCTTTACGCTATGAAAGATTTGTTAAAACACTTAACAAGGTTTTCCGTAAAGATAGAGCTAGTGTGAAAAAGGATAAAGAACTCATATTAAGGGTTTTAGGTATAGTAAATTTAAGTTATGGTAATGTAGAAATGAAATGGAATCGGCGAAAGACTTATGAATTGTTTTATTTTTTAATATTAAATAAAGGGAAAAAAGTTCATAAGCATACAATTTGTAAGGAAATATGGCCTAACCTAGATGAAGAAAGAGCATTATCAAACTTGCAGGTGACAATGTGCAGGTTAAGGAAGGATTTATCAGGATTCAGCGGAGAGAAGATTTATATAGAATACATACAGGATTATTATATTTTGCATTCTGTAGGTCTGACTATTGATATTGATGATTTTATCTTACTATCTAAAAAAGAAGATATCATCCCTTTAGAAAAAGCCTTTAAAATTTATTCAGGAGAACTTTTTTCTATGGAGAATTGGCAGTGGGCAATTGAAGCTAGAGAGTTCTATAGAAAAGAATTCGAAAAAATTACAATAAAACTTATTGAAAATTATAGATTAAAAGGTTATTACCAAAAGATCATTCAATTAATTGAAAAATATATTCCCATTGGACTTCCTAATGAATTAATTAGCATATATTACTTAGAGACGATAAATCATGGGGAAGATAGAAAAAGAAATGGAGAGATAGCATTAGCGATTCAAGAATGGTACAAAAAAGAATTAGATATGCCCTTACCCAAAGAAATAAAGAACATAGTTAAAAGGTGGTCCTAGTATCACCTTTTTTTTATACTAGAAATAAATGGTAAGACTTTGGTAAGGGGCTTAAGATATAATAGTAACAATTAATTTTACTAAATAAAAAAAACAAATGCAAGTACTTTAAAAGGTATTTGACTTAGAGGAGGAGAGTAAATATGAGAAAAAGAAA
>CAZNLP010000213.1:0-3164 GCA_964574015.1 uncultured Clostridia bacterium
AAAAGAAATAATAGTAATAAAAATTCCGAAAAATATCCCTAAATATTTAAATGTATTCATAACACCAAAGTTTTCAACCAATACTCTAACTATTGGGGCTGTTAAAAGAGGTGATAATCCAAATCCCAAAAGAACCAACCCTACCGTAAAACCTTTTGAATCCGGAAACCACATTGCAACAACATGCATTGGTACTCCGTATATTATTCCAACACCGGCACCTATTATTAAGCCGTAAGTTAAAGTTAAAATAAAAATATTAGAAGCTATAGAAGAAATCAGCCAACCTACAGCGAGGACTATCCCTCCTATCAATATTATGTACTTAGGTTTATATTTGTTTAAAATTTTACCAGCTAAAAACATGAAAACAGCATAAGAAGCAAGAGATATCATATAAGGCAATCCACTTAGTGTAGAACCGACTTTATACAAATCTTCAATAGGAACTCTAAAAATGCTGTATGAATAAACTGTACCGAGAAACATCATAATTATAATACCCAAAAAAACATAAATCCATCTTTTATATCCGTGCTTTCCAACTATACTTTTATCATCTGTCATATACATTATCCTTTCTTGTCTACCATTATATATATAAATAAGCCTCTATGCGCTCATATTTATCGCAAAAGGCTTATTATTATTGGTACTAGTTTATATTAATTTAAAGACTAAGTCAATACATCATCTTCTGTTATAGTATTAAATTATAAATTTACCATCTTCATATATTTTTTTATCGTCTGCATATATAACTCCACCATTTTTCATATCACAAATCATATCCCAGTGGATACCTGATTCATTTTTGCTGCCGGATTCTTTAAATCCGTTTCCCATAGCAATATGTACTGTGTTTCCTAATTTTTCATCAAATAAAATATTTTTTGTGAATTTAGGTATATCATAGTTTGTTCCAACTGCTACTTCTCCTAAATATTTTGAGCCGTCATCAATATTTAAAATTTCATTTAAATATTCTTCTCCCTTTTCTGCCTTTGCTTCAATACATTTACCATCTTTGAATTTTAGTCTAATATTTTTTACTTCTCTACCCTGAAAAATAGCAGGGAAATCAAAACTAATATTACCATTTACACTATCCTCTATAGGGCTTGTGTAAACTTCACCATCAGGCATATTTTTCTTTCCGTAGCTATTTATCCACTTTCTTCCTTTTACTCTCATACTTAAATCTGTACCTTCTGAGACTATTCTTATTTTATCTACATTATCAAGATATTCGACTATTTTTTCTTGAAAATCTCTAAGCTTTTTCCATTCTTCTACCGGATTTTCCTTGTCTACTTTACAAGCTTTAAAAACAAATTCCGAATAATCTTCTAATGACATCTCTGCTTCCTGGGCAACTCCATTAAGAGGGAATTGAGCTCCTACCCATCTCAACTCTCCCGAACTTATTTTGTTCATGAATTTTTTATTACTTTCTGATCTGGATTCAGCAAATTTTCTCATTTTTTCAGAGTTAATATTACTTAAGGTCTTTAGATTTTCTCCTTCAAATAAAGATAGTATGCAGTCAAATTTTTCTACTTTTGCAATTTCAAAATTGTTTATATGAGTTATCTGTTCTTCCGTACCATTCTTCAATATATTTTCTATATATTCAGGAAAATATACCTTTATTTCCGGATGGCCTCCAGCTTTTAATACTTCTTTTACAGCAGCTATAAGTAAGCTTTTTGTTTCACTTTCCCCTTCAATGAGGACTTTATCCCCTTTTTTAACCTCTAATGAAAAATTCACTAAAACTTTTGCTAATTTTTGAACTCTTTGGTCAATCAAAATTATACCTCCTTAAATTAATTTGTAAAAAAAGATGAAATACCTTTTATAGGTCATTTCATCTTAATTGTCTAATTTATTTTTCTTTCTAAAATTTCTACAGCTCTCTGAAGTTGATTATCATCATCGTAGAACTCCATTCCGTAGAGTCCTTCTTCCATAGATTTTTCATTCAACTCTATAGTCACATCAGGTTCTATTCCTATGTCATGAATATTTAAGTTGTCAGGTGTAAAGTATTCCGACACAGTTAATTTAAATCCTGAACCATCCTCTAGAGGTATAATCCTTTGTACAATTCCTTTTCCAAAAGATTTTTCTCCCACTAATACTCCTCTTTCAGTATCTTTAATAGCTCCTGCTAATATTTCTGATGCACTTGCTGAACCTTCATTTATCAGCACTACTAAAGGTATATCGACCATTGAATTTCCAGAATTATAATATTCTCTTTCTCCATCCTTCGTCTGTGTATATGTGATTACAGTCTTGCCAAGAAGTTCATCTGCAATTTCTACTACCGAATCCAGCAGTCCTCCCGGATTAAATCTCAAATCAAGAACTAATGCTTCTACTTCTTTTTCTTTAATTAATTCATCTAAAGCTTTTTCAAAATCTTCATCAGTTGGCTCATCAAAGGTAGTAATTCTAATATAACCTATATTGTTTTCTAAAACTCCATGCTTTACTGTTTCAATTTTAATATTTGCTCTTTCAATTGTTAAATCAAATACTTTCAACTCTCCCGATGGTCTTTCTCTTTGTACAGTTATCGTGACTTCTGTACCAGGCTTACCTTTCATGACTTTTACTGCTTCAGTCATTTCTTCTCCTGTAAATTCAGTTCCATTTACTTTTATAATTTTATCTCCAGTTTTAATACCTGCTTTTTCTGCCGGGGTGTCTTCTATTGGGGATATAACTAAAATTTTATTATCCTCACTTATAGATACATAAATACCTATACCACTATATTCTCCTGAGGTTTGTTCTATTAGGCTTTTCATTTCATCTAAATCCAAATATTCTGAATAAGGATCATCAAGGGTTTCTATCATACCTCTTAAGCTTCCATCTTGAAGACTACCCTCAATTTCATATAAGAAATTATCTTCAATATAGTTTTCTACATACTCATTTTTATCGTATTTTTCTTTAATACTAACCAGATTATCATAACTACTATCTGATATTAATACTCTTTCTCCGATTCTTAATCCTATGAAACTTGTCCCAACAATCGAAAGAACTAGAGTTACTATAACAGCTAAAACTGTTATTATAAAGGCTTTTTTCTTTGAAATCATTTCTCCACTCCCTGTTAAATTTCTGCTTTTTCTATTATATCACAA
>CAZNLP010000214.1:0-3159 GCA_964574015.1 uncultured Clostridia bacterium
AACCTCAAATTTAATTAATTTTTAAAAATCATTTATTTAAAGTTTTTTTGTTGTGCATCTTTATTCAATACTGTTTTTGTTTTTTTATCTTGACTTTTAATAGTTAGTCTTTCTTGCTATTTTTTTCTGTATTATTATATGTTTTCAGTATTTACCTTTTCCACTCTTCTAAAAAATCTATGATTCGATCACTTGGCATTGCCAATCCAGAGATGTATTGTCCAATTAAATTTTCTCTTCCTCCTAAATTTATTCCAATTATTTCTAGATTTTCATTCAAAAGTCCACTTCCACTGCTTCCTTCTGATATTAGAGCGGTGTGTCTTATAACGGGATATTGAATTCTACCATCTTCATCACCAAATGGTTTGGGATTTCTACTCATGATTTTACCAGCTGTAATATTATTTCTATTTCTTTCTGGATTACTAATGGTTGCAACTATGTCTCCATACTGTGGAGATTTATCCGATATAGAAAGGACTTTATAATCTTTATCAGAATAAAAGCTTACAATGGCTAAATCGTATTTTTCATTATAATATTCAACTTCTCCTTTTGGAAATTGTTTATAATAATTAGATATGCCCCTAAATTCACCGCCGCTATTTAAATAGTCCTTAAAATCTAAGTCATTATATCCCATTACTATTATGCTCGTTTTATCTACATCTGCTCTATTCTCAATTACATGTGCAGCTGTTAATGCAAAGTACTTATTTCCTTCTTTGAGAAATATAGCTCCACTTGCTCCTGCTGAAATAGAATTAGTACTCATATTTTCTTCTTTTTTATAATTTTCTTGAATTATCATAACATTAGATGACAAAGCATGTTGACCAATGTTTTCGATAAAGTCTTCATGGATTTTTTGGTTTATTTTACTTCTAATACTTGGATAAATTATAGTTGATATAATCAAAATAACTACTATGACTCTTATTAAAATTTTATTTTTTTTAGATTTCATAATTTTTCCTATCTTAAATTTTTCTCTTATATCATTATAAATTATCTGTGAAAGTATTACAATAAATTCAAATTATCTTTATTTTAAATTAAAAAAAGGAATCTAGGTTTTCCTAGATTCCCATATGATTTAAAAAAATCTATTTTTCATTACCATTTTTAAATGATTGAGCAACTTCTACCGTTCTTTTAGCTTGATACTTCACTGCATCTTCAACATCCTCAACCATATTTCCGTCCTGATCTATAGTTACAGTAGTTCCATATGGATTGCCTCCTGCACCATATAAAACCGGGTCTGTATAGCCTGGAGTTACAACTATTGCTCCCCAGTGATACATTGTAGTGTATAATGATAATAAAGTAGCTTCCTGACCGCCATGGGGGTTTTGAGCCGATGACATTGCACTTACAACCTTGTTTGCTGTTTTTCCTTCAGCCCATAAGCCACCTTTAGTATCAAGAAACTGCTTCATTTGAGAAGCCATTACTCCAAATCTTGTAGGTGTACTAAATATAATGGCATCCGCCCATTCTATATCGTCAGCTGTTGCTTCTGGTACATCTTTTGTTGCTTCTGCATTTGACTTCCATGCTGGGCTTCCTTCTATGACTGATTGTGGAGCAAGTTCTGCTACCTTTAAAACTCTAACTTCTGCTCCAGCTGCTTCAGCACCTTCTCCAGCCCATTTTGCTAATTTGTAATTAGAACCACTCATACTGTAGTATATAACTGCTAATTTTACTTTATTCATATATAACATCTCCTCGTATACTATGTTTAGAAGCACTTTTATTGATGCTTCTAAGCATGAATTTATTTTGTTCAAATTGAAGTACAAACAAAGGTAATTTTAATGTTGAGGCTAATATTTTTTCTGTGTCATTTTCCTTCGTTTTATTTCCAATTTGTACCAATCTATTTTTATTGCTTGTATAATTTTTATTTGAGATATCCTAATGCTATAATTATATTAAGAATACTTAGCAAAAGATAATTCTTTTTTCTCCTGCAAGACCAATTGGTTATTGCTGATAAAGCGTGCTTCCTGACTTAGCTGTCATATTCTGCTTACTTCAGTTGCAGCATCTCTTTTACTAGACCAACAGCAAGGTAGTTTTAAAAGATGAATGCTAATAATGCGAGGTTGCTGTAAGCAGTTAAGATTAGGATATCTCTTTTACTAATTGTTCCTTACTCTAAATGAAAGGTGGTGATTGCTGTGAAGAACAATATTCTTGAAACTTTGTTTGTTGGTATTGATGTAAGTTCTAAAACCAACGCCTTGTGTGCTCTTGATTTTAGTGGCAATAAACTTCTAAATCTAAAGGCTTTGAATAATCAACCTGGTGCTAAGTCTTTATTAGATAGTGTCCTTGGTTGTTTGGATTCTAATAGCCTAAAATATGTTGTTATTGCTCTAGAATCTACTTCTTTTTATAGTACTCATATCGCAAATTTTCTAGCTTCTAATGAGCTTTTGTTAGCTTACAAACCTCTTGTTTACTGTCTTAATCCTAAGACTATTCACAATTACAGAAAGTCTTTTGTAGATATGGATAAGACAGATCCTCTTGATGCATATATTATTGCTGACTTTGCTAGATGTGGTCGAATCAAATCACAGCCCTGGCGTGGTTCACAGTTTTTAGCTCTTCAGAGACTAACTCGTCATAGGCTTCATCTGGTTGAATCTATTACAAGAGAAAAAACTTATATGGTCTCTAATGTTTATCTAAAATTTAGCCAGTTAGCAGTTTTAGATAAAGAAGATAGACCTTTTTCTAATAGCTACGGTGTTACTTCAGCTGCTGTTTTAACAGACTTTTTGTCTCTAGATGATATTACTTATTCTTCTATTGATGAACTAGTTTCATTCGTAAGTGAAAAAGGTAAAAATCGATTTTCAGATCCTGTTAAGACTGCTAAGTTATTACAAAAGGCAGCTAGAGATTCTTATAGGTTAGATAAAGTCCTCTATGAGCCTTTAAATGTTTCTATCGCATCATCTTTTAATGTTATTAAAGCTTTAGATGATGAGGTTAAAGCTGTTGATAAAGCAATCGAAAAAACTATTAAAGGCATAAATACTACCCAGTATCAGTCTCTAGTTTCTACTTAAGGTATTGGTCCAGTCTTAGCTGGTGGTATCTTATCTGAAATAGGTACCATTACATCCTTTAAGTCTC
>CAZNLP010000215.1:0-3152 GCA_964574015.1 uncultured Clostridia bacterium
ATTATCTGCAGCTTACTACACTATAATAAAATACGGCCTTTTAGACAACAAAGTAGTATTATTTTGTGTAATACTAGGAACAGTAGGTACATTTTTATTCTTCGTATCAATATCGGGAATATCATTAACACTTTTGAAAAAACATAATATAGGATACTACAAGGATTTAAATATAATAGTATTAAAACATATCCAAAGCAGAATAAATACTTCCTACTTTTCCATGACTATAATATGTATTCTGCTTTTCATGACTATTGGTGTTTTATCAACGGGAAGTGCACTTGGCAGTTACTACAATAAAGAGATGATAGATCTAAACAAATATGATGCTACATTGAAGATTCAAAACGTACAAGGAGAATATTATAATGCTAAAGAGTTTTTCGAAGAAAATGATAAAAAAATACTTGATAATTTTGAAGAATCTGTAGCTTACAATGAATATAGTACCGATTTTGGAATTAAAAAGGCATCACAAATAGGGAATATAGACTTTAAATACGATGGAGAAGAAGAACTTATGATACCTGCAATAAGTATAAGTGACTACAACAAACTTATGAAAATCCAGGGTGATGAAACCATTGATTTAGAACCAGACGAATACTTTATAGTATCAAACATGAAAGAACTTCAAAATTCCTGGAAAGATTTTTTGTCTCAGGACATAAATTTGAAGATTGCAGGTCAAAACTTAAAACCTAAACTCAACAAACCTGTAGATGAAACTTTGTCAAATGCCTTTGCAAGAATGGATTACGGAAGCATTGTAGTACATAATAATCTTGAAGAAGGACTTAATGTTCATATGATGATGCTTTCTGGAAACTATAAAGAAAAAAATTTGAATACGGAGTATATACTAGAAGAATCAGTAGATAAAATAAATGAAAATGAAGTAGGTTTTGTTAACTTAGTTTCAAAAAGAATAATATATGACGAAAGCAGAGGAATAAGCACCATGTTTTCTTATATAGGTATATACTTAGGGATTGTATTTCTGCTTGCAGGAGCTTCAGTACTGTCTCTGCAGCAATTATCTGAGTCTTCTGAAAACAGAAAAAAGTATGAACTATTGAAAAAATTAGGGACAGATAGGCAGACAATGAGCAGAGCTTTATTTAAACAAATATTTGTAACATTTATGATACCTTTAGGATTGGCAGCTATTCATTCAATATTCGGATTAAAGGTTGTAAGCAATACTATAGAACTTCTCGGTAATGTAAACTTACTAAATAGTATTTTTATTACTGCACTATTTATTATAATATTATACGGTGCATATTTTATGACTACATATTTTAGTGTAAAAAGATTAATGAAGATATAACTAAATATATAAAAAAACAGCGGGCGTAAAAAACTGAACTGACTCCTGTCAAGTAGACAAATAATTTAATTAAAATTTATGCACATTTTGATGCATGGTTTCTAAATTCTAAAGGAGCCATGCATTTTATTTCTTTAGAAATAATATAATAAATTGAAAATTAAATTAAAATAAATTTTAAAGAAATATTATAATAATTAAAGTTGAATATAATCTTTATAAATAATATAATTAAAAAAACCACATCTGAAATACTCCAAGGAGGTCTCTCTTGAAACACAATATTTCTATCATAATATTAATAATTTCAATTTTATTCTTAGGACTTTTTAATACTTATGAACTAATACAGGAAGCAAATATCAATCAAAAAAATCAATTGATATCTGACTTGGAAGAAACAAAAGATAAATTTAACAAGTGGATAACTACTAAAAAAGTTATATTAGATACTGCAAAGGATGTAGTAGATAATTTACATTATGAAGATATCTCAGAAATGAAGATAAATAATACTTTTTTGGATATTAATAATAACGACGAAGATATCTCAGAAATATATATAGGATTGTCTAACGGAGAGTTTGTAACAGGTAGTGACTGGATTCCACCAGATGACTATGATCCAAGACAAAGAGAATGGTACATCGATGCCCTATCAAAAGATAAAACAATTTTTTCAGATATTTATATAGATAGAGAAACAGGAGAAAAATTAGTAACAATTAGCTCACCTTTATACATAGATGGCGAAATAGTTGGAGTAATAGCCGCAGATGTTTTTCTTATAAACATTAATAGATATCTTGAAAATAATCTTCTAGATGATAATAGCTATGCTTATATAATTAATGAAAATGGTAAAATACTGGTTCATACAAGAGATAAATCTTTAGTAGAAAAAAGCATATACAATATTGAATTAAAAGGGTACACTAAATTTTTTGAAAATGTAAAAAATACATCAGAAAGCATTAGTGGAAGTTATACTATAGAAGGTAGAAATGTTAACGGCGTTTTACAAAAAGTAGAAGGAATTGATTGGTACATAGGGATATCTGCTGAAAAGGATATTGAATTAGCAAATATATTTGAAAACAGAAAATATTTTCAAATTATTACTATAAATCTTCTTATTGCTTTATTAATATCTTTATCAATATTTAATATAATCAAAACTAAAAGAAAATTAAAGATGGAAAACTTAGGTTTAACATTAGATAACTCAATTGATTATCTAACCGGCGCATACAATAGAAGATACTGCGAAGAATATCTAAATTTGCTTTGGGAAGAAAGTATAAACAACACCCAAATATCTGCTTTGATGATTGATATAGATCACTTCAAAAAATACAACGACACCTACGGACATCAAAAAGGTGATGAGATACTCAAAACTGTTGCCGACACTATCAATGAAAATATTAGAAATGATGATATATTAGTTAGATATGGTGGTGAAGAGTTTCTAATACTTCTAAAAGCTACAACTTTAGAAGAAGCTAAAATTGTAGCTAAAAAAATAAAAGAAGCAGTGTTTGATAAAAATATAGAAAACAAAAATACTTCATTAGGTATTTTAACTATAAGTATAGGAGTATCATCTGTTTTACCAAAAAATGATATAAACAAAGAGGATTTTATACTAGAAGCAGATAAAGCACTTTATGAAGCAAAAGAAAGAGGAAGAAACAAGGTATTTGCATATAAAAACAAAAAAAAATATAAAAAAACTGATAAATCTACTTAATAATCATTTTATAAAACAATTTAAAATTAGTAATAATCAGTTTGTTGATGATATAACTGCTTT
>CAZNLP010000216.1:0-2974 GCA_964574015.1 uncultured Clostridia bacterium
TTTCTTGAATTTTTTTGATTCTTCTAAAATCAATACAAAATACTAAACTAACTGGAGCTTTAGAAATGAAATTTTGATTTCTACATAAAGGTACTAATTTATCTTTAATGCTTTGGTCAGTGACTTTAATTATTGAATAATTCTGAAAACCACCTCCCGATGGAGCTTTACAGGCTGCATCAAAGAGTTTATCCAATACATCATCTGGGATTTTTTTATCACTATAATTTCTACAGGATGCCCGCTGGTTTATTAATTCAATAATGTTATTTTCCATTTTTTATGCCTCCTTTATAATAATTTAAAAACCCATAGACTAAAAAATCTATGGGTCAATACTTTAAAAGAATTTTTCAATTTCTTTATAATCTATATCATAACCAAAGAAAGTTGGTCCGAAAACTTCCAAGCCTTTTTTGCTTCTCCATTCAGTAAAAGCCTTAAGACCAAATACAGTTATTTCCATGCCCTCTTTACCGTAAGGGTTAAGGAGAGGCATATTTTTTTCGTTGTCAACTATATTAATTGAATCAGGAACAGTAACATAAATTTCATCGTTAATCCAGCTTATAATATTTTCATTTTGAAACCAAATTCTCATCTCTTTACCTTCATAATCATCCAAACCTTTAATATAGTAATTACCAAAAGTAAATCCATCCTTGTCTTCCCAATTTGCTTTTTCTATAACACCTTTAAAAAGAATATAACCGTCGAATTTTTCAGCAATTGAGTATGCAAAGTTTTCATTTTTGTTTTGAGATTCTCTTGCTGTTTTACCTATATCAAGACATAAACTAATAGTGTTATTTAAAAGAGTATCTTTTAGAACTGACCATCTATTCGGATGATCCACAACACCTACATGATTAAAACTTGCTACAGCTGCAGCTCTAGTCAATGCTTCTGCTCTTTCATCAGATATTGATTTAGTAATAATCATTTCATCACCAAAGGAATTAGCAATACTTAGTGGGAAAATCGGCACATCATTTAAATAATAGGTAGAATGCTGTAAACAAGGAACACTTCTACCAGCAGGATCTGCATCTATTAGAGGTTTATTTAATCTTCCACTTGCTTCTAGTGCAACAGCGGTATTCATGCCACCTAACTCTGTTGCAACGAGGCCGTAGAAGCTTTCATCATAATATTTTTCTAAAACCTTCACTGCAGCTACTTGTGATGTAGTTTCAATTTTAGGAAGTTTTGAATATTCTTCTATTTGCTCCGGAGTTAGTGGACTAATAGAACCACATCCGTAAGGGGTACCTACTAAAGCTTCATCTGGAATTTCGTCAAGTTTAGCCAAATTAAATTCAAATCCCTCATCGTAAGATTTATCAATTAATTTTATGCCTTCCTCTAAACTTCCACCACCACCGGTGCCCAGTATTGCTGCCCCTAGTAGTATATCATGAAGGTCTTGTCTGCTGAGTTTTTTCATATAATCCTCCTAATTTCTTTTAAAAATTTTATCTTCATATTTTTTAAGACTGTCTTCGATAAATGTACCTTCCTCCATAACTTTTAAATCATCAAGCCATACGCTAGAATTCAAACATATACCATCACAGTGGGATTTGGCATCCTGTCCCTGAGGAGGTGCATCATAGGGACTTACATAACCAATTCCCCACTCTGTAGCTCCCCATACTCTTTCATCTTCTACTATGTTACCTGTAAGCTTAGATCCTGGGTTAACACCGTATGCTATATGTGCAAGTTTAAACATATTAGGGTCTTTAAAGGATTTAAGCCACTCTTCAAACTCTTTTGCTTGATGACCACCTTCAATTTTTGTAATTGTACTATTTTTAATAGTTAATTTTATAGGTTTTTCCAATTTGCCTACGGGAGGAACTAAAGTACCGTCAAATATCAGGGTACCATTAACAGTATCAAACTTTGGAACTACATTTATTTGCCCAGGCATCATATAAATACCAGGAGTAGATGCATCACCTGCATCACAACTTACTAAATGTTTAGAAGTAAGTTCAAAATTTAGATCAGTACCTGCGGGAGTTGTTACTCTCATAGTACTTGCTTTTTTATTCATTTCTGTAAAATGGTGCATAAATTCTGATAATAATTCTATTTCAACTTCCCCAATATTTCTTATCATCATATCTGGATTCATTTCTACAAGACAGATGTATCTAAGTGATTTATTATTTTCATAAGCTATTTCAAAGGGTGTTGAGTAAAGTAGCCACTGCTTATTAAACTCTATCCATACGTCTGTTTTTTCTAAAGCACCACCTAAAGCTTCAACAGGTAGTCCTTCATCTGCTGCTTTTCCAACTCCTGAAGGAGTTGAAGTCCAAATAACCATAGGTTTTCCTCCTATGGAATGAACACTAGAAGCAGTTGCATTAACTACTCTTTCATTTGAGCTTGTATCAGCTGTTATTACAACGGTTTCACCTATCTTTACCTTTAATACTTCTGCTACAAGCCTATCAGCAGCTTTTTGTAATTCGAATTCTAATATTTCTGCCATTTTGACCTCCTTTTATTCTTTTATAAAGTGACAAGACACTTTTCTTCCATCTTTTAGCAAAACTTCTTTTGGTTCTTCATGGTTGCAAATTTCTTCAGCTATAGGACATCTAGTATGAAAACTACATCCTTTTGGTGGATTAATAGCACTAGGAACATTTCCTTCTAAAGTCATTATATCCTCTATATCTTCAGAATTTATATCTGGTATAGCATCGAAAAGTGCTTTGGTATAAGGATGTTTAGGATTCTCAAAAATTATTTTTGATTCTCCGTACTCTACAATTTTTCCTAAATACATAACTGCAATTTTGTTAGACATATAATTTACAACACTTAAATCATGAGATATAACTATGTAGGTTAGATCAAATTCTTCTTTAAGTTTTTCGAGCAAATCAAGTATTTGTGCCTGGGATAGTATATCAATAGAAGAAGTCGGCTCATCTAAAACTATTAATTTAGGCAT
>CAZNLP010000217.1:0-2962 GCA_964574015.1 uncultured Clostridia bacterium
ATACAGATGATCCTGATTTTCACGAAAATATTAAAAAAGCACTTGTAGAGAATTTTAAAGTTGGAGAAATTATTGATATTGAAGTTGGAGCAGTTGTAGGCACTCATGGTGGTCCAGGCTGCGGAGGCATATGTTTTATTAATGAAAAAATTTAATATGAACTAATTTAGATGCTAATATAACTATCTTTAGGATAAAAAATATGTTTATGATTTTTTCTTTCTTTTTTTATCATTATACATGCTTTTATCAGATTCACTTATTAATGAATCCAAATCATCTTTACCTATAAAAAATCCTATAGATAAACTTAGATATAAATCTTGATTATCTATTTTACTGTTGTAATCTTTAATGTTTGATAGTATTCTATTTTTTATGCTTTTAGCTAAGGTTTCATCGCAATCTATAATTATACTTAAAAATTCATCCCCTCCAGTTCTAAAAACATAATCATTTTCTCTGAAAGAAAATTTTAAAATATGTCCAGCTGCTTCTATTACCTTGTCTCCTTCTAAATGTCCGTAGTTATCGTTTATTTGTTTAAGATTATCAATGTCAAAAGAAAAAACACATAAATTTTTATAATTTTTTAATTTATCTTTTGTAGTTAATTCATTTAGAAAGGTTCTGTTGTATAAATCAGTAAGAGAGTCATGATAACTTTTATATTTTAATATCTCTCTAGAATCAACTAACTCTTCATAAATCTCAATATTATTCAATACTAATCCGAATATTTCTGAAATACTAATTGCAAAATTTAGATATCTATTTGTGTATTCAGGGAATTTGAATTTTCCTACTCTTAATACCCCGTGGATGACTTTTTGGTATCTTATTTTTAATAAAAAAATGTTATTTTCTTCATCAAAATAATAATTCTTCTTATATCCTATAATGAATTCCTTATTTTCTTTTGAAAGATTATCTTGATTCTCATTGTGTTCAGAGTATTTAAATAAAGATGCCCCCATAATTAAAGTAAATATCTCCTTCATTTTGCTTATAACATCTCTTTTACTTTTACTTGAAGCTGCATCATGTAAAATATCTAGAATCGAAGCATATTGAGCACATTCTTCCTGAAGTTCACTAACAACTCTTTTATTTGATTTACTAATATTCCTAAGTTCCCATTCTGATAATATACTATCAATAAGATATTCTGTAGATTGTAATCCACAAGGTATGATTTTGTAAGGAATATCTAAAAAATTTGAAAGCTGTTTTAATTTTTCTTCTTGAGTTCTATCTCTAATAGTATCTAAAAAAACCAAATGATTACAGAAGTCTTTATAGAATTTAGCAGCAGTTTCTCTTTCGAAGCCCATATTTTTTATGTTTTCTTCCCACTTTTCAAGCCAGGCTAAACTTATTAGATAGCCTCCACTTTCTACTATATAATTTATAATCTCTTCATTCAAAATATGATTAAAACAGTTATTTAATTCTAAAATTTTAATGTTGCTATTTTTTTTAATAATATCTTTTGCTCCACAGTATCTACTGCAAATTAAAGTATATTCTTCGTTAAATTTAGAAGCCTTTGATAAAATATCTTTTAAATTTTCAATATTATTTTTATTATCACAAAAGCTCGAATAAGATATGATGTTTAGTTTTTCATGTTTTTTCTCTGCAACTTTTTTAAATTCAGGTTCGAAATTTTCACAAACAATTAAATTAAGCTTACTCATCATCTTTAACTTTCTCTAGTGGATATTTACCATATTTACTAACGGCTTCGGATATTTCTAAAAGAACTTCTTCAGGAACCTGCAGTGGTATTTCTCCATGATTGTCTGAGATTATCAATCCACCGCCATCACCTGCTTCTTTGATAAGTTTTTTAACTTCTTTTTCAACTTTAGATTTATCCCAATTTACCATTTCTACTCCATTTAGATTCCCAATTAAACAAATTCTATCTTTTGCTGCTTTTTTTATCAAAGTCAAATCATCTGAAGAACTAAAACCTACTACCTCCGTTCCTGTACTAATTATATCATCTATTACCGGAAGTGCTATTCCCGATGCCAGATGAGTTGCTGTAGGACCCTCTATTTTACTTAAAGTTCTTTTATCAACCTTATATCCTGTTTCAAGATATGTATTCCTATCAATGATATTTGGTGAAGCGAGAGGATTAAAATAGCAGATAGCTGTAGCTCCTGCTTCCAGTTGAGCATTTGACCATTTTATACAGAATTCTTCGTTTTTTTTCATTAGCATATCAAAATGATTACTTTCAAAATATAATAAATTTAAATATCTTTCAAAACCCATCTGCATAACAGGAAGAGAAAAAGGAGACATTACAACTCCGATTATAGGTGCTTCATTACCTACTTTAGATTTTAATTCTTTAGTAGCCTTTAATACTTTGCTTAAGTGCTTATTATTTTTTACATATGGAATTTCAAATTTCTCTATGTCTTTATTAGACTTAATTATAGGTTCTCCAGAATTAGGAGGACCATCTTGTGAAAATATAACCTCGCCACCCATTGCTTCTATTTCTAAAGCAGCATAAAAAAAAGTAAAAAGACAGTCGTTACTGTATTTTTCTCTCATTTTTATCTGCATTTCTACAATATTTTTCCAATTAGAAAAATACTCTTTAACACTTACTTTCATTTCTTTTGCACCATATAATGAAAGCAGCAAAAACAAAGGTACTCTGTCAGGCTCTTTAAAATTTAATGAACACATTACTCTATCTAAAGAATTCATCTCTTTATTTATCATGATTACTCCAACCTTTCTATCACATCTATAACATCGGAAGCTGTTTTACCTCTTGCGTCTGCTCCAACAGTTTTCCATAGTTGATCGTCTAATCTAAAAGGAGCACCTCCTACAACTATTTTAATATTGAGATTTTCATCTTTAATCATTCTATGCACTTCTCTTACTTTCATAGCTGAAGGTAGCATTAACGTGGATATTAGTATGATAT
>CAZNLP010000218.1:0-2962 GCA_964574015.1 uncultured Clostridia bacterium
AAAGGAGATGGATATAGATGTTATTGAATGAGAAAAGCAAGTTAACAGATAGAGAGATAATAGAAAAAGGATCTAGAGCGCTGATAAAAGAATTAGGTTATTCTGGTTTTTTAAGATTTATTCGACACTCTGAAGGAATAAGTAAAGAAGATTATTTAAAATTAGATGATGAAGTGTTTAATGGAATGTCTGTAGATGAGATATATAAAAATGCAAAGAAACATTGGGAAAACAAATAAGTAAGGGGCTGTCGGAAAACAAGGGAATTTAGCTCCTAAGTACTAAAAAAATGAAACCTGCTAAAATTACAGCTTTTTACAGTTGTAAATATTAGCAGGGTTTTTACAAGCACGAGGGGACAGTCCCCTCGTGCTAAGATGCTAAATCAGTTTTTCAATCTAGACTTGTAATAATCCTGTGCTTTATAGCATTATCATACATTTCTTTAAATGCTGATCTTCCATATGGACACCTTACTACATCTGATTTGCTGTTATATTTATCGAAAATTTTATTTTTTTTTATTCATATTATTTCATTCCTACTTATAGGTTTATAAAATTCATATTATTTTTAATTATTCTATATCATATAACTTCTTTACTCAAACTGTTTTAACCTTTCTATTAGTCGAATTAAGTAATTATTGTTTAAGGCATCTATGAATTTATCTTCATAAGTTATGCTTCCAACTAGATATAATAGAAGGGCTATAACTACATCTATATCCTGTTTTTCAATATCAATATCAAAGATTTTTTCAAATACAATTTCATGTTCATCTAAAATATCAAACCATTCGTAATCATATTCAAACTTATCAGCGATAGCCCTACATAGACTGTGACATTCGTGAGATAAAATAAGATAACCATCCTCATTATAATCTTCATAAATATCGTATTCGTCAGAGTAGGGAGTCCCGTAGTACATATATAAGTGACCGTGATCCTTTAGATTTGGAATGTGCTTTACTATTTCATTATATTTATTTTCCATGGCAACATACCTCTCATTCACACAATCTTTAGCCAATTAGATAGCTTTTCATATGCATTTTTATCTCTTTCCTAATTTAACTATATTATACAAGATTTTGGGGTAGTTAAGCAATTAATTTATATTGACAGCTTGTACACATTAAAGATATAATGTAAACAAAATATATATAAATAATGCAATAAAAACAACAAAATACATATGAATAATATAAAAATACATGCAAAACTAATAGGAATGGTGATTTAATGTATAGAATTTTAATGGATGAATTAATTGAATGGAAGGATAGTAAAAACAGAAAACCTCTTATAGTAAGGGGAGTAAGACAATGCGGCAAAACGTATTTGTTAAAAGAATTTGGATTTAAAAACTATGAAGATTATATTTATTTAAATTTTGAAAAAAATCCGAATTACTGCAGTATATTTGAAAAAGATTTAGAACCAAGTCGAATTTTAATTGAAATAGAAGTATTAAAAGGAAAGAAAATAATACCAGGTAAAACATTAATAATATTTGATGAAATACAAACTTGTAAGAAAGCAATAACTTCATTAAAATATTTTTTTGAAGATAAACCCGAAATTCATATAGCCTCAGCCGGGTCTTTAATAGGTATTTCTCTATCAAAACCGGAATCCTATCCTGTCGGGAAAGTAGATATTAAATATTTGTATCCCATGAGTTTTGTAGAATTTTTACATGCTAATGAGGAAGATAAATTAATTGGATATATAGGCAAGGAAAAAGATATATATAGTATAAGCGATGCAGTAAGAGATAAATTGGAAAATTATTTGAAATATTATTTTATAGTTGGAGGAATGCCTGAGGCTGTAAATTCGTGGATTGAAAAGAAAAATGTTGTAGCAGTTGAAAGTATTCAAGATGATATTCTTCAAATGTATCAGCTGGATTTTGCAAAACATGCACCAGAAAAAGATTTAAGAAAAATAAGTCAAATATGGAAATCTATACCGGATCAGCTTGCTAAAGAGAACTCGCGTTTTATTTTTGGTCATGTTAGAAAGGGAGCAAGGGCAAAAGATTTAGAAAATGCTTTAAACTGGCTGATAGATTCCGGGATGGTATATAAAATAGAAGTAATCGAGAAGCCATACATACCTCTCAGCGCATATAGTAAAAGTAATCAGTTTAAGGTATATATTTGTGATGTTGGACTGTTGAGAAAATTAGCAGGAATAGATGCTAAAGTTTTTATATCCCCAGATAGTAAATATACAGAATTTAAAGGATCTTTAAATGAAAACTATGCTCTTACAGAATTAATTAATAGAGGATATAAAAATGTTTACTTTTGGAGATCAAAAAACACTGCAGAAGTAGATTTTGTTATTCAATATAATGGAGAGCCTACACCAGTAGAAGTAAAATCGGGAAATAATACAAAGTCAAAAAGTTTGATTACCTATATAAAGAAATATAATGTAAAAAAAGCTTTTAGATTTTCTTTAGATAAAAGAAAAAATAAAAATATAATTGACGAAGTACCGTTGCACATGATTTGGAAGATCTAATATAAATACAAAGGGACATTGGATTTGATATGCTAACCTTTTTTTATTTTACATTGTTTGTAAATTTTCGACTAATTGAGTTCATTATTTTTAGATGTTATAATTAAAATTAATTGTTTACTGACTGAAGGAGATACTCATATATGGAAATTAAATTTCTACTAAAAAGAAAAGCACTATTTGAAAAGCATCAAAATATTTTAAATTACCCTCTTACATTAGGGGTAGCCTCTATGGGATTTGGCAAAACAATTTCAGCAAGAGATTACTTAGAAGGAAATGATATTGAACATATATGGATTTCAATAGAAAGTAAAGAATCCAGTAAAGAATATATATGGGATTCAATGACCAAGCAAATTTCTACAACAGCTCCTGAATTAGGGAAACATCTCAGATCTTTAGGTTTTCCTCAAAATGGA
>CAZNLP010000219.1:0-2949 GCA_964574015.1 uncultured Clostridia bacterium
TATTTAAATATTACCATTATTTAATATATATGTAAAGATTTATTTTTTTCTGTTTTTCTGATAAAATATATACATTACTAACTTAGGAGAATTGTATGTACTATAAATCTTTAAAAGATCATGTTTACGATTATATATCAAAAAGTATTACTTCTGGAAAATTAAAACCTAATGAAAAAATAAATGAAAAGGAAATCTGCGAAGAGTTATCTGTAAGTGGAACTCCTGTTAGAGAAGCTTTAATTCATCTGGAAACCTATGGTTATATAGAAAGAATCCCTAGAAAAGGATTTTATGTAAAAGAACTTTCTCTTGAGAAAGTTAAGGAAAAATATATTGTGATTGGAGCTTTAGACGGACTTTCAGCTTCTCTTTCCTTAGACTATATTACAAAAAAAGATTTAAAAAGAATGGAAAAAATAATTGAGGAAATAGATCTCTCTGTAGAAGAGCGAAATTATCAAAAATATTTTAAACTTCAAATTTCTTTTCACAAAATTTATACAGATAAATGCAAAAACAAAGAACTTATTTCAACTATTGATAGATTGAAAAAAAGTTTCATAAGGAAAACCTACGTACCTGATGGCAAAGAAGACGATCTTTATGAAACTCTTCATATTACTAATCTCGAACACAAAGAAATCTTAAAGCTTTTTAAAAAAGGAAATAAAAAAAATTTGGAAGATTATATCAGAAACACTCACTGGTCTCCCAAATATGCTGAACACGATGCATTTATATTTGACCATGAATAATACCTTTTTGCAGGTATTATTTTTTTTCTAATTTTTCCGCCAACCAGCTGTTTAAATAACTTAAGGCTCCTACTCCTACAAATGAAATGACAACCCATAAAACCACTTCTGCCGGTTTTCCTTCCAAAAGTATCGGTGTATAAGCCATAAGTAGAGGAACTATATAAATAACTTTAGCATATCTTAAAGAAGTCCATCCGGTTTTTATAGGATCTGCTTTTGCTATACCTGCTGCAGAATATGCCGCTAGACAAACAGGAGGAGTTATATTAGCATCCTGGCTCAACCAAAATATAATCAAATGAGCTCCCATAAGAGAAACCCCTGCCTCAATTAAAGCCGGAGCAGCTAAAACCGCCAGTATTATATAAGAAGACGTTACCGTAAGACCCATACCTAAAACATAGGATGCTAAAGCAATTAGAACAAGCATTAAAGGTAAGTATCCTAAAGATAACGAGAGTATTAGTCCTGAAAACTTAAGCCCCAGACCTGTAAGATAAACGGTTCCAATTATTATTCCAATAGTTCCGACTGCACTACCAACAAATAAAATATTTTCGGTTCCTTCCTTAAAGGCTCTAAATATTTTATAAAAAGATATTTTTTCTCCTTTAAATATAAAAGTGGTAACTATATTAATCAATATTGCCCAAAATGCCGAATATACAGGAGAATAACCTAAAAACAAAAATACAAATAAAAATATGATAGGTAAAAAGTAAAACCAACCATTTGTAAGTAAATTTTTTATTATTATTTTTCTTTCTTCCTTTTCTATTCTTTCCTTTACTATATCTCTTTTTAATCCTTCTCTATGGACTATTATCATTAAACTAAAAAAGTAAAGTAACGCCGGTATTATTGATACTGTAATGATTCTCGAGTATGGTATCCCCGTTAATTCTGCCATTACAAAGGCCCCTGCTCCCATAATAGGTGGAACAAGCTGTCCTCCTGTAGAAGCAGCAGTTTCAATTGCAGCAGCTTCATAGTTTTTATATCCACTCTTTTTAATCAAAGGTATTGTAAAAATTCCTGTAGTCATAACATTTGCTACGGCACTACCGGAAACGGAACCCATTATCCCGCTTGCAATTACTGCAGATTTTGCAGCAGCACCTCTGCTGTTGTATGTAAGCATATAGGGTAAGTCAACAAAAAACTTGGCAGCCCCCGTCGCCCTCATAACACTTCCAAATAATATAAACATAAATACATAGGTAGCAAAAATCTGAGTTACTCTGCCGTAAACACCGTAAAGTGAGGTATATAAAAATCCCATAGTTCTGCTTAAACTAAATCCGGCATGAGATAAAACTCCAGGCAGAATCGGCCCTGCAAAATTATATAGAAAAAATCCAAACCCAATAAAGAATAGAGGATATCCGGTTTTTCTTCTGGTAACTTCCAATGACAAACCTATTACTGTACTTCCAAAAAATATGTCCCACTTATTAGGTAATCCCGCTCTTCTACTTATATTAGGAAATTCAAAAATAAAATAAAGAGTTGTCAGAAACATTAAAACTGCAAAAATGCTGTCTCTATAATTAAAATTCTTCTTTAAATCCTTTAAATCTTTTACATGCAGTATTTTTTCTAAAAATATAAGTACTCCTATTCCACCTATAAAGGTTCCCCTTACAACTTCCGGTGGAAAAACTCCCAGTCTAGCGGAAGTGAAAAAGAATACTGCAAAAATAAAATATAAACTATTTTGAATATTATTATTTCTTTTCATCTAATTTTCTTCCATAAATCTTACAGCACCTTCATGCATAGGTACCCCTAACTTATCAACCATCTTATCTATTGTATCAACATTAAATTCTACAGCTCTGCTGTGGACATCCTTCATGTAGTTAAGACCTTCTGGAGAGTAAAGTTTCTTTAAAAATTTATATATTATATCTTCATCTACATCCTTATGAGCTATAATATAGGTAAGATTGGCATAGGTATTCACAACTTCTTCCTGTCCTTTATAAGTTCCTGCAGGTATTACAGCTTTAATATAAAAAGGATACTTTCCGTCAAAATTAAAATCCTCACCTAAGCTGTAAACATTTATAAAGCTTACCTCTTTTATAGAAGTCAGATCTACAACAGATGATAAAGGAAGACCACTAAAATATCCAAAAGTATCTAAATTACCATCTTTTATACTACTTACCTGATCCTCCGGCGG
>CAZNLP010000220.1:0-2948 GCA_964574015.1 uncultured Clostridia bacterium
CGTAATACTACTTTTGCTATATATTAAATAAAATGATATAATTTTTAATAAAAAAAACAATATATAAATTTATTTATCTGAAAAAGGTGGTTTTATGAAAAATAATGATGTTGTAGTAAATGACTTAAAAAAAACTCTTTTAGAAGTTGATAAAATAAAAATATACTAATATCTACTTTAATCTTTACCTGCAGCTATGAAGGTAAGAGAAGTGTATAGAATGATTAAAGATGAAAACCTTAACATTGAGATAGTTGTAGGAGATACTCCTTTCAGATTGGATAATCAGCTTTGGAAAACAGTTGGAGCAGATGCAAGAGGTAAAACAGCTTCTGAGGTTATTGATTTGATAGAAAGTTTGAAATAACTATGGTTAAATGTTCAAAAAATGATATTAGCACAAAAGTTTTTTGGCCCTTTACTAAAAATTTAGAAAAAAATACCGAAGTAAATTAATAGATAAAAATATTGAATAAGCATCTTAGAGGAGAAAATTTTGAAAAAAAAGGCAATAATATTTTCATTAATAATGATAATTTTAACTTCATTTGCAATAGCAACTAATGCAGAAGAATTAAACTATGAGAATCTAATTGAAAATCACGGTTCTATAATGCTTATAGTAGATCCTGAAAATGGAGATATAATATATGCAAATAAAGCTGCTGTTGATTTTTACGGTTATAAAGAAGAAACTTTAGAATCCATGAAGATTTCAAAATTAAATGCTATGACGGATGAAGAAGTAGAAAAAGAAATGAAAAGTGCAAAAGAACAGGAATCTAACCATTTTGATTTCAAACACATAACAGCCGACGGTACAATAAAAAATGTTGAGGTTAGTTCCTATCCTATTGAAACCGGTGGTAAGAATCTATTATTTTCAGTAATAAATGATGCTACAGAAAAAGTAATGATTGAAAATAAGAAGAATAGAAACGAATATATTCTTATAGGCTTTTTAATTATATTAATCTTTATACTCAGCTATTTATTGTATACTAAGAAAAAAATTGTAAATGAACTTCATTTAAAGCAAAAAGAAATAGAAAATAAAGAAAAACTTAGAAAAACATACATTGATGCGGATCCAGTATATACAAGTTTAAAAGATGAAAATTTTAGATATATATTTGCAAATGAAGCTTTATGTGAATTTATAGGAGATACCGAGGATAACATAATAGGAAAAACAGACTTTGAATTGCTTCAAGAAGAAGCTAAAAGAATTAGGAAAATTGATGAAAAGGTTTTGGAGAATATGGATACAGTTGAGGCAATAGAAAAGATAAGAGGTCAAATATATAAAGTAACTAAATTTCCAGTGGAACTTTTAAATGGGAAATATGGAGTTGGAGGATACTTAAATAATATAACGGAAAAAGAAGAAACAAATAAAAATTTAAAGGAAAATAAAAATAAACTTAGAAGCATATTAGAAACAACTCAAGATGGATTTTGGATTATTGGAGAAAACAGAAGATTTATTGATGTAAATGAATCATATTGTAAAATGAGTGGATACACTAAAGAAGAAATTCTAAATTTAACTATTTCAGATTTAGAGTATTATGAATCTTCAAAAGAGACAAAAAAAAGAGTAGAGAAAATAGCAAGTACTGGCCATGATTTATTTGAAACAAAACATGTAAAGAAAAATGGAGAAGTTTTTGAGGTAGAAGTTTCAGTATCATGTTTAAATAAAGAGCCGATTGAAATGCTTTGTTTTTGTAGAGATATAACTGAGAAGAAAAAATATGAAAACAAAATAAAGGAAATGAAAGAAAGATTAGAGAGTTTAACAAATGAGGCACCGGGAACTACCTATCAATATAAGCTACTTCCTAATGGAAGTTCAATATTTCCTTACGCCTCAAAAGGTATATGTGATATATATGAAGTTTCGCCCGAAGAAGTTGCTGAGGATGCTTCGGTAGTATTCACAAGAATTCATCCAGATGATTATGAACATGTTGTAAATACAATTCAAAAATCAGCTGATAACTTAGAAATTTGGCATGATGAGTACAGAGTAATTCTTCCAACTAAAGGAGAAAAATGGGTGCAAGGGAAGGCAAAACCCGAAAAACAAAAAGATGGAAGTATTCTCTGGCATGGAAACATTAGAGAAATAACTAAAGAAAAAGAATTAGATTTAGAAGTTAAAGATAAAAAACAACGATTAGAAAATATAATAGAAGGAACAAATGCAGGAACATGGGAACGTAATATTAAGACTAATAGCCATGTAGTTAATAAGAAATGGGCTGAGATACTCGGGTATGAATTGAATGAACTTGAACCAGCGGATATGAAAACTTTTAAAAAACTAATACATCCTGATGATTTTTATAAAACTGAAAAAGAATTTGAAAAATTAGTCAAAAAAGAAATTCAAAACTATAATTTAGAATTTAGAATGAAACATAAAAATGGTAAATGGATATGGATAAACTCTAGAGCAAAGGTTAATGAATGGACTGAAGATAATAAAGCTATTTTAATAAGCGGAACACATATAGACATTACAGATAAAAAACAAGCAGAAGAACAAGTATATAACGAAAAAGAAAAATTTAAAACAACACTATTATCAGTAGGTGATGCAGTAATTTCAACAGATGAAAAAGGCAGAATCAAGCTCATGAACAAGGTAGCTGAAGAACTTACTGGATGGTCTCAAAAAGAAGCTTATAATAAACCACTGGAGAATGTTTTAAATATTATTAATGAATACACAAGACAAATCTGTGAAAATCCTGCAAAAAAAGCTTTAAGACTTGGTAAAATTGTAGAAATGGAAAATCATACAATACTAATTGCAAAAGATGGCAAAGAAATACCAATTGAAGATAGTGCAGCTCCTATAAAAGATAAAGAAGGAAATATAACTGGTGCTGTTATAGTATTTAGAGATTTTACAGAAAAAAGAGAAAAACAAAAAGAAA
>CAZNLP010000221.1:0-2936 GCA_964574015.1 uncultured Clostridia bacterium
CCTAATTACGAAATTAAAAATAAATTTACTAAACAGCGAAATGCAGATCATTACGGTAGTATAGACCCTTTTACTTATACTGCATTATCCTCAGCTTATACTCAAGAAGGATATGATTGGGTAGAAGAAATGAAAAAATATGTCTATGAAAACATGAAATATATTAATTGTTCCTTTAATAAAAATTTACCGAAAGTAAAAGTAGTAGAACCTGACTCTACTTATGTACTATGGATGGATTGGAATGATATGAAAATAGACAACGAAAAATTAATGAATTTCTTAAAAAATGAAGGTTATTTCCAATGCGATAGCGGAGAAAACTACGGAAAAGAAGGTAAAGGATTCATAAGAATGAATATTTCATCACCTAGAAAAGAAATAGAAAAAGCTTTAAATACATTATTCAAAGCTTCAGAGAATTTAAAATAGGCTCCCGGAAGGGAGTCATTTATTTATCTACTACAATTGAAAAATATCATTCACAAATGCTATAATACTATAGAAATGGTATATTTTAAGTTTAAAATCAACATTTAAGGAGCTTACTAAACATGAAAAAACAAATAACCAAACTAATAAAAAACTACGTAGAGAACTATGAAAAAGAAAATAAAGTTAAAACAGTCTGGAGAGAACCAATCGTAAAATTCGCCAGTGCAAAGGATGAAATGTTCAAAAAACTAAAAGAAGTTGTTAATGAAGATCACCTTATGCCGGAAGACCTACTTAAAGAAGGTGAGACAGTAATAGCTTTTTTCATTCCCTTTAAAAGACCAATTCCAGACACAAATATAAAAGACTACTTCAGCTCTAGACAGTGGGCTTTTGCATATATTGAGACTAATACTCTAATAGAAGAACTAAACAAACATATCAGAATTTTTTTAAAAGAAAAGGGATACCAGTCTGCTTTAGTATCTCCAACCCACAACTTTTCAGAAGAAACCTTAATGAGCTACTGGTCTCACAGACATGCAGCATATATAGCCGGTATGGGAACCTTCGGTATAAACAATATGCTCATTACTGAAGCAGGAGTTGCTGGAAGAGTAGGAACCTTGGTTACAGATATAAAAATAGAGCCGGATGAAAGAACAAAGACTGAAAACTGTCTCTACAAATACAACGGCACATGTGGAGTTTGTGTAGAAAAATGTCAGTTTGGTGCATTAAGCTACGACGGATTTGATAGATATAGATGTTATGAAATCTGCATGGAAAATGACGAACACCATGATGATCTAAGCCTAACAGATATATGTGGTAAATGCT
Organism: uncultured Clostridia bacterium; assembly: GCA_964574015.1. Classification (GTDB taxonomy): domain Bacteria; phylum Bacillota; class Clostridia; order Tissierellales; family Dethiosulfatibacteraceae; genus UBA8670. Next base: position 1,276 of record CAZNLP010000221.1, read on the forward strand.
GTGTAGGACTACCTTGTACATATAAAAACCCCAACAATATAGGAGGATAACAAATGAATTTCAACACTCACTATCAACCTTATCCATCAAATAGATACACTCAAGTTGCATCAAAAGGTATGGTAGCAACATCTCAACCTTTAGCGGCAAATGTAGGACTTGATATACTAAAAAAAGGCGGCAATGCAGTAGATGCAGCTATAGCTACAGCAGCCTGTCTTACAGTAGTAGAACCTACCTCAAACGGCATAGGAAGTGATGCTTTTGCTCTTGTTTGGATTAAAGAAGACAAACACCTCTACGGTATAAATGGAAGCGGATTTGCTCCTAAAGAAATTACAGCTGATAAAATTAAAGGAAGAGGATTTAAAGAAATGCCTAAATATGGTTGGTTACCGGTGATGGTACCAGGAGCACCAGCTACCTGGGCTGCACTATCTGAAAGATTTGGGAATCTATCCTTGGAAGATACTCTGGCACCAGCTGTAGATTATGCATTAAATGGATATCCTGTATCCCCGGTACTAGGATATTTCTGGAAGAAAGCCTTTGATAAATACAAAAAACTTAAAGGCATTGAATTTGAAGAATGGTTCAAAACTTTTGCTCCTATAAGTAAAGCACCGGAAATAGGAGAAATAGTAAAACTGAAAAACCACAGTGAAACTCTAAAAGAAATAGGAAAAACCAATGCTGAAAGCTTCTATAGAGGTAAAATAGCAGACAAAATAGACAAATCATCAAAAATCAATGGAGGATACTTAAGAAAAGAAGATTTAGAAAACTACAAGGTACAGTTGGTTGATCCTATCAGCCTTAACTACAACGGCTACGACATATGCGAAATCCCTCCAAATGGACAAGGTATAGTAGCTCTTATGGGCTTAAATATGTTGAAGGGCTTCGACTTTAAAGAAAAGGATTCTTTAGATACTTATCACAAACAGTTTGAAGCAATGAAACTGGCTTTTGCCGATGGAAAAAAATACATCACCGACCCTAAATATATGAAGGTAAAGTCAGAAGATCTTTTAAATGAAGAGTACGGAAAAGAAAGAAGAAATCTAATAACCAATACTGCAGAAGATCCTGACCCAGGCATACCACCTTCAAGCGGGACAGTATATCTATCTACTGCAGACAAAGAAGGTAATATGGTATCATTTATACAGAGCAACTACATGGGCTTTGGTTCCGGCATAGTAGTAGAAGATACAGGGATAGCCCTTCAAAATAGAGGAGCAGACTTCTCGCTAAATAAAGAAGATCACAACTACTTAGAACCGGGCAAGAAATCCTACCACACTATCATCCCCGGATTTATAATGAAAGACGGAGATGCAGTAGGACCATTCGGAGTCATGGGAGGATACATGCAGCCCCAAGGACATATACAGGTAGCTATGAACCTTATAGACTTCAACCTAAATCCTCAGATGGCCTTAGATGCTCCAAGGTGGCAGTGGATAGAAGGTAAAAAATTCATGGTAGAGCCTAATTTTCCTAAGTACTTACTAAAAGGACTGGAAGAAAAAGGTCATGAAATCACCACTGCAAACAACTGCGACACATTTGGAAGAGGACAGATAATTATAAGAAGAGGAGAAGCATACTTTGGTGGTACAGAATCAAGAACCGATGGTACCATCGCTATGTATTAA
>CAZNLP010000222.1:0-2925 GCA_964574015.1 uncultured Clostridia bacterium
CATTATATTTACTAAATAAAAACTAAGTATGAATTAATTTGAGATAAAATAAAATACCATTATATAAGCTGAAAACAAATAAAATAAAATTGCTACAAAATAAAAAACAAATCTAATAGGTTTTAATTTGTAAGGTTGAAAGTATTTACTTTCAAAAAAAATATATGCTATAACGGGCATAAAAACAACAAGAAATACGAGACCTAATTTTTTATAATCCTGATCTTTGAATACTAGTAGCCATTTTACTATAATAATTATTGGGATTATAAAGTACATATATATATAAAGTAATTTATCTGTGAACTTTTTCCGGTGATATAGTTCGTTATCTATTCTAATATTTTTTTTGTTTTTAAAAAGCCACCAAGGAGTTTTTGTTAAGATTGGTAGGAGGATAAAAAAATCAGTTACAACCATAAATAATTTCGTAAAATTTTCACTTATAATAATTGAAGGGAATTCAATTCTATAAATTAAACTTCCATAAATTACAAGACCTATTAGAGATCTCAAAGTATTTTTTTGTATTTTTCTATTCCAAACACTCTTTACCATTTCATATTGCTGTTTACTATTACTAAGCTGATTCAATATTTTTTTGCTGGATTTTTTATAAAACACAATAGTTTCATTGTTTTTAAATACATATTCCCAGCCTTTTATTTTCATATCCTTAATATATTTTTTTCTATCGCCATAAATTGATAAATCAAATTTATTAAATATAACAACCTTGAAATCAAGGTCTGCCGGTGTAATTTCATCAAAATAATGGTCTCCATTATGAATATAACTAATCATATAACCTTTTTTAGCCATATCCTTAAAATAACTTGCTAAATTTTCATATGAAGATATAGAATTGTATCTGGCAAATTTTTTCATGAAGCCTCCTTGTAAAAATAACTCTTGGTTGTTTCATATATATCTACTATTGTTGTAATTATTTAATATAAATACTGATTGTATTTGTATTTAAATTAAGCCTATCTTTAAGCTCGTCGCTGATCTCTATATTAAAACTTGTGTTTGAAGGAATATTTTCAAATTCATAAATAAATCCTGTTACTACAGTTCCATCAGTACGGTTAATTTCCTTTGGCTTGGCATCTATTATTTCTAAGTGATCAATGTAATCCTCACTTATAATTCCATGTTCGAGAATTTCATGATTTAACATTGAAATTATAGATTGCCTTTCAGAATATATTATTTCAAAATTATTATTATAAACTTCCACTTCTCCATCAGGTGGGACTGATTGTCCATCTACTTCTATATTATAAACCCATTCTCCTCTTGCTAATTCTACTATTTCATCCTCATCTAGATACTTTGTTGCTTTATCAATAAAACTCTTGTAAGTATCTCTTTCCTCTTCAAAGTTTCTAATTCTTATTTCATAGCTACTATTATTTTCTTCTAGTTCTTTGATTTTTTGTTCATATCTTTCTATCTTATTCTGTAATTCTTCAAGTTCTAAATCTTTTTTATCTACAGTTGATTGATTTGTACATCCTATTAGTCCGAATATCATAATAATTGATAATATTACAACTAATTTTTTCATGAGACCTCCTTGTAAAGTTCGAATTTTAGATTTTTAATCATTTTTTCCTCCTACAAATACTTTTATTGTATTTAAACTAAGCCTTTTAATATACCTAATCATAATATGTTTCTCTAATTATAAGCCCATCATCGCCAATAATACTCCGGGAACCGTCTCCTTCTATTAAAATATCAAGAAGTTCAGCATCAGTAACTTGATCTAGTAAATACTTAAGTCTGTTTATAAAATATGATGGTTGAGAATATACTTTATCAAAATGTAAAAATGTGCTGTTGAAATCTAAAATGATAAGGTTATCCCTTTCTACAACGTTTATAACTTTTATGTCTTTAAATATGTTTTCGCCTTCTTCATCTACTGCATATACTACGTCTTCTTTATACATTTCATTTATCCAGTAATTGATTAAACCTTTAATAGTATACCCACTTATAGTTTCCTTCCAGTTTACAGCTTGTCCTGTTTCCATTTCATAATATGAAAATTCAACTTCCATATCAGGAAGTAATCTATTATTTGGTATATACTTTTCTATGATTATTTTAATTTCATCATCCGCTCCAATTATAAAATCAAAATAGTAATCTTGAAATTTGTAATTACTTATCAAATTATCTAATGTAGTAAAGCCGTATCTACTATGTTTTGTATAGTCTGGAGGATTGAGAATAATAACATTGTTACCAGATCCGTTTACAGAGTATTCTAAAAGTTCATTAGAAATTTTAATCGGTATAGATTCATCTTCAGTTTCATTGTTTTGAGTAAACTGATATTCTTCAATTTTTAGGCCTATAATATTTCCATTCTCTTGAATAATTTCTTTGATTTTTCCAAATACTTTTTTGCCTCCGTATTGATAATACTGCTGAGCTCTTGTTTTAATGTCTATTGATGTATTAGGTCCACCTAAGAATTTAAAGCTGTTTTTTATTATTTCAAAATCACTTTTTTCTATTTCTTCACTACTAACTAAAATTTCTACTTTTCTTAATAAATCTTTGTTTTCCAAACTAGAAAAAAGGTATCCATTTTCTTCCTTTTCAGAATTACTAAGATATGGAATAAATCTAATTTCTCCGATATTCTTATCATCATTGTAAAAATTCCAGGTCATTTCTTCTACTGATTCTTTTATTTCAAGATCCTTTGGTATTTCCATCATGAAAAAAGCAGAACCTACAACTTTAAAATCTTTATTTTTAGCTTCTGGATATAAATTACCGATGAATTTTGTTTTTTCAACTATTTCATTGATTTTACTATTCATTGACTTATATTCTTCAGTTAGTTCCTGATTATCTGGTGGATATTGTACGTCTGACGGTAATCTTAATATATAAGTGTAG
>CAZNLP010000223.1:0-2884 GCA_964574015.1 uncultured Clostridia bacterium
ATAAGTAATATAAATACAATTGAACATCAATACGATAGTAGCGATAGCTTTTCTTTTGCAGTTTTTGGTAATGTGAAGAGTTCAATACATATTTTTGATAAAGAAATGATCAATCATATTAATAAAAATCCTAATCTTGATTTTGCTATATCTGCTGGAGACTCGATTTTAGATGGAAATGAAGATAAGTACAGAATTTTAAATGAGAGTTTGAGAAAAATTGATATCCCCGTTTTAGTAGCTGTAGGAGATAATGAAATATCCGACGATGGTGCTTTGAAGTACTACGAGCATTTTGGTCCCTACTTTTTTTCATTTAATCTTGAGGATAATTATTTCATTTTTCTAGATACCACTAATTTAACTTCTCCCCAATGGCAGTTGGATTGGTTGAAAAAGGAGTTAAAAAGATCTCTCGATTATAAAAATATTTTTGTTGTAATGGATAGATCTCCTGTTCTTATAGATATTGATAACTTAGAAAATGAAGAAGAAGTTTATTTTGATAACAACGAATTTAGAAAATCTTTAGTGAGTCTTTTTAGTGAATACAAGGTTAATGCTGTTTTTTCTTCTGGCGTAGATTTATATCAACACAAAAATGTAGATGGAGTTGATTATTACAACACCGGTGGAGGTGGTGGCGGTTTAATACCAAGAAATGAAGATAGCTTTTATCACTATTTAACTGTAAATGTTAAAGGTGATGGTGTTGATTACGAAGTTATAAGAATTGCTGATTACTCAAGTTCATTTATATTAAGATTTATTGAGGATTTATGGATTCACATTCATTCTTTCTTTTATATTAATTTTATAAACTTTATTTTAGTTTTAAGCTTCCTCATACTAGCAGGTATAATACTAAATATAGTGGCCAAAAATCAGGTGGATTTATATAGAGATTATAGAAACAAAGATAAGCAGGTAGATAATAATAAAACTCTCAACATAGTTATGTTCACCAATAATTATCTTCCATTTATAGGTGGTGTTCCTATATCAATCAAACGACTATCTAAAGGTCTTAAGAATTTAGGGCATAATGTTTATATTTTTGCTCCCGAATATCCATCCACTAAAGATGAGCAGGATGAGGGTATTATTAGATGTAAATTATTATTTTATCATTTAGGCAAAGAGTTTGACTATCCTATAGTAAATATTTTTTCTTCTGAAATCAAAGAAGTGTTTAAAAAACTAGACCCTGATATTATACATGTCCATCATCCTTTTTGGATGGGATGGAAGGGTCTCAGTCTCGGTAAAAAATATGATATACCTGTTGTTTTCACCTATCATACTAGGTTAGAAAAATACGCACACTATTTCCCATTTTTTAGATTGATTTTTAAGGGTATTATTTCTCATAAATTAATTAAATATTTTTCTCAAAGCTGTGTGGCTGTATTCGCACCGACAAAATCAGCAGAGGAATATCTGATTAATATAGGTGTGAACAGAGAAATTCATGTAATGCCAACAGCTGTAGATATGGAGAATATTTCTAAAGTGGAGGCCTCTAAAAATGACAAAATCGTAGATAGATACATCAAAAAAGATTATATTACTTTGTGTACTGTATCTCGTCTATCTAAGGAAAAAAATATATATTTTATACTTGATGGTCTTGAAAAAATTAAAAATAAGTATGGAGATAAATTTAAATGCTTAATAATTGGAGACGGTCCTGAAAAATATAATTTAGAGGATGCTGTTAAAGATAAAAACCTTGAAGATAATGTCGAGTTATTAGGTTCTATTAACCCTAAGAAAATTAATCAGTACTACTCAGCTTCGGATATCTTTGTCTTTAGTTCTCAGTCAGAAACTCAGGGTATGGTTTTATTAGAAGCTATGGCAAACTACTGTCCTGTAGTTGCAGTAAGGTCAAGCGGCACAGATGATGTTATAGAAGATGGATACAATGGTTATAAAACTAATCCAGACATCAAAGAATGGTCAGATAAGGTAGTTACTTTAATGAGTAATCAGGATAAGCTATATAAAATGTCTAATAATGCACATGAATATGCTGAGAAATTTTCTATAGATAATATGGCTAAAAAAGCTTTAGATGTTTACTACAATGTTTTAAACAAAAATAATTTATTGTAAGGATGATTTAAGTGAAAAATAATAATTTTAAAGAAAATAGTATTACTCTGTGGGGAGCTGTAGGATTAGGTACAGGAGTTATGTTTGGTGCAGCAATTTTTGCTGTAGTGGGACAGGTTGCCGAAATAGCAGGTAGTTATTTTCCTTTTTCATACATAGCTGGTGCTTTAGTTGCTGCTTTTAGCTCTTACAGCTATATTAAAATGTCGCAGAAATATCCATCTGCCGGTGGAATAGGTATGTTTTTTGTGAAAATTTTCGGCAAGACAACTATCACTGCTTCTTCCTCTCTTTTAATGGCTTTTTCAATGGTAATAGCTCAAAGCCTTGTAGCTAGGACCTTTGGCACTTATACTATGCAGATTTTTAATATAGGTCCTGATCATTGGTCTGTTACTGTATTAGCCGTTGGTCTTCTAATTTTCACCTATATAGTTAATAGATCCGGTAATAATTTTATACAGACTTTTACTTCAACTATATCTTTAATTAAGATAGTAGGTATTATAGTTTTTTCTTTTGCTGCACTAAAAGCTTCACAGTTTTCACCGGAAGGTTTAAACTTAATACATATAAGTGACACAAGCGAAGTAGCTCCTATGGCCTTTCTTGCATCAGTAGCATTAAGTTTACTGAGTTTTAAAGGCTTCACAACTATTACAAATAATGGTGATGAAATAGTTGAACCTAAAAAAAATATTGGTAGAGCTATTATTATTTCTATATCCTTATTAACTCTCGTATATGTTTTTATGTCTTGGGCTGT
>CAZNLP010000224.1:0-2847 GCA_964574015.1 uncultured Clostridia bacterium
TATAATAAATTAATTATAGAATTGTCTAAAGAAGGCAGAAAAGCATATTCTATTCCTGAAAATGACGTAGAAACAGTAGATCCGGAAAAATACATTCCAAAAAATGTATTAAGAAAAGAAGATCCAAATCTTCCGGAAGTTTATGAAGTAGATGTTATAAGACACTATACAAATTTATCAAATAAAAACTACGGTGTTGATACAGGATTTTATCCATTAGGATCATGTACAATGAAGTACAACCCTAAGATAAATGAAGACATGGCGAAACTTCCAAACTTTGCCAACATTCATCCAAGACAACCTCAGGATACAGTACAGGGTTCATTACAGTTGATGTATGACCTTCAAAACAAACTTTGTGAAATTACAGGAATGGAAGGTTATACCCTTCAACCTGCTGCAGGAGCTCACGGAGAACTTACGGGACTTATGATAATCAAAAAATATCATGAGGAAAGAAATGACACAAAAAGAACTAAAATTATAGTTCCGGATTCAGCTCATGGGACAAACCCTGCAAGTGCAGCATCTGTAGGATATGAAATTATAGAAATAAAATCTAAAAAAGACGGATCAATAGACTTAGACGAACTTAAGGATGCATTGAGCGATGAAGTAGCAGGGCTTATGCTTACAAATCCTTCAACCTTAGGATTATTCGAAAGAAATATATGTGAAATATCAAAACTAGTTCATGAAGCTGGCGGACTTGTTTACTACGATGGAGCAAACTTAAATGCTATCATGGGCAAGACTCGTCCTGGAGACATGGGATTTGATATAGTCCATCTCAACCTCCATAAAACATTCTCAACACCTCATGGTGGTGGAGGACCTGGTGCAGGACCAGTTGGAGTAAGAGCAGATTTAATTAATTATCTACCGGTACCTGTAGTAGGCGAAAAAGATGGAAAGTACTACTTAGAATACGATATACCATCGTCTATAGGTAGACTTATGGGATTCTATGGAAACTTCGGAGTTCTATTAAAAGCCTACACATACATACTCAAAATGGGAGCAAGTGGTCTTAGAAATGTAAGTGAAACAGCAGTATTAAATGCTAACTACCTTCAAAGTCAACTTAAGAAAGAATATAAACTTCCAATAGATCAGGTATGTAAGCACGAATTTGTACTTAGTGCAATGAAAGGTTCAGATGTTCATACCCTAGATATAGCTAAAAGATTACTGGACTATGGAGTTCATCCTCCTACAGTTTACTTCCCGCTGATTATTGACGAAGCTATAATGGTAGAACCGACAGAAACTGAAACCTTAGAGACTTTAGACAACTTTATAGAAGTTATGAACAAAATAAAAGAAGAAGCACTGAAAGATCCTAAGATTTTAGAAGAGGCACCGACAACAACTCCGGTAAGAAGACTTGATGAAGTAAAAGCAGCAAGAAAACCGGTTGTTAAGTGGGAATAAAAGCCTAAGGAGGTTATATGAGTAAAAAAATTGTATTTATCGGCGGCGGACCGGCTGGATATGAAGGAGCCATAAGAGCTTCCCAGCTGGGAGCTGATGTTACTATAATAGAAAAAGAATATATTGGTGGAGTATGCATGAACAAAGGATGCATACCTACCAAAGCTATGTACAAAAATGCTGAAGTTATAACTCATGGTAGAGAAGGTGATGATTACGGTTTAGAAATTCCTTCTTTCAAAGTAAACTTCAAGAAAATTATGGAAAGAAAAGATTCTGTAGTAGCTCAATTAAGAGAAGGTACAGAAAAGCTTATGACGGATTATAATATAGAAGTTATAAAAGGAACCGCATCTTTCAAAGATGAAAAAACTCTTTTAGTTGAAAAAAATGAGGGTGGAACTGTTGAAGTAACAGGAGACAGTATAATAATAGCAACAGGATCAAAGCCTTTCATACCTCAGGTAGAAGGAATAGACAATAAAAAAGTAATCGACAGTGATCAACTTTTGGAACTTAAAGAAATGCCGAAAAGACTTGTAATAGCAGGCGGAGGTGTAATAGGACTTGAATTTGCATATATATTTAATGCATTCGGTTCTGAAGTATCTATAATATCCAACAATCTTGTTAAAAGAATGGATAGTAAGATTTCTAAAAGAATTAAACCAGTTGTTAAAAAACTTGGAATTAACTTCGTAGCTAAATCTCACCTAAAAAAGGTAGAAGAGAAAGACGGAGAGTTAATTGTACATACTGAAGGTAAAAGAGGAGATAAAAAAGTGATTGGAGACCTTCTTCTTGTATCGATAGGAAGAGTTCCTCTAATAGAAGGTCTTAATTTAGATAATATCGGCTTAGAATACGATAAAAACGGTATATCAGTAGATGATAAATACCAAACAAATCTTAAAGATATATATGCTGTTGGTGATGTATTAGGAGGCAAAATGCTTGCTCACTTATCAGCTCACCAAGCTATAGAAGTAGTAGAAATCATATTGGGAGAAAGAGATAAGAAGACAGATAAACCTGTTCCTGACTGCGTATTTATGAATCCTCAACTTGCATCAGCAGGAAAAACTGAGGAACAGCTTAAAGAAGAAGGCGTAGATTATATAAAAGGTGAATTCAATTTTATGGCAAACGGTAAAGCCGTAGCTATGAATGAAACAGATGGATTTGTAAAAATCCTTGCTGATAAAGAAACTCATAAAGTCTTAGGAATGCACATTGTAGGACCTCACGCTTCAGATATTATTCACGAAGGTGTAGTTGCTATAACTGAAGGCCTTAAGGTTGAGAAATTAGCAGAAATGATTCATGCTCATCCGACCTTAGCTGAGACTATTTTAGAAGCATCATTAGATACACTTGATAGAGCTATCCATCTTTCCCCTAAAAAGGGAA
>CAZNLP010000225.1:0-2825 GCA_964574015.1 uncultured Clostridia bacterium
CCAATAAGACCTACCTCTTCTGAATACTCAGGATATATATTTTTTAAAACCCAGAGCATTGCTAAGGGTGTTTCTAGAGAGGTAGAATGTCCCCACCTTGATATACCCGTAGGTAGGAGATAAACCTTATCATTCAAAACAGCATCTAAGCTTTGGAAGTTATCCTGTTCTTTTATATAGTCATAAGTAGCAGGTTCATTCGTTAGTATAACCTCAGGGTTCCATTTTAATATATCTTCTAAAGAAGTGAAATATTTATCTTCATCCTGTCTTAATTCATCTTCCTGAGCTACATTTAACAATCCTGCCATTTCCAACCATTGATTAGTTATGGTACCTTCGGCTGAGGTTCTTACGGCTTCATTTATAGAATGATATACCCTTACTCTTTCTTCTTCAGGTATATTTTCCACGGTTTTTTTTGTGAGTTCAATTATTTCATCATATAATTCTATATATTCGTCTGCCTCTTCTTTTCTGTCCAGTATCTTACCTACATCCCTAACAAGATCCTTTTGTTCTTCTATAGAATTAAACTCTAGAACATAGTAAGGAACATCTAATTTTTCAATTTTATCCAGCTCATCTTTATTCCAGTATATAGGAATATCTACAAAAATCATGTCCGGTTCTGAATTTAAAAGCTCCTCTATATTAACTACCCCTCCACTTTTAGGTAGATAAATATCCTCTATGTGGGGTTCCATATTTAATATTAACTTATCTCTTTTTAGCCCATTGCTTGAAGATGTAATCTTATCTCCTTCTTCAAGCATTATTATTACATGACCAACCACTGTATATAAAGCTGCTATACTATCTATCTCTTCGGGAATTTCAACAAGTCTCCCAGCGGAGTCAATTACTGTATCTTCTGTTTCTTCAACTGGAGGTACTTCTTCATTTTTTGCAGGTGCACAGGACGTTAATATTATTAAAACTGATATGAAAATTATCAATATTTTATTCTTCTTCATTGTTTATACCTCCTAAAGGTATTATGTGTTTTTTATTTTTGTCGTAATTCACAACTTTTGATTTAATACTGTATATCTCAGAAATATTTCTTTCCGTTAATACTTCTTTAGGTCTTCCATAATAATTAATTTTTTTATTTGAAAGAGTAGCTATTACCGTATCTACTCCACTATTTTCAAAGAAAAATCCGTGATTAGGAAAATGAGTAGTCATAATAATGGTTTTTTTGTTTTTTATGCTAAGTTCTTTTATTATGTCTAAAAACATAAATTCATTTTTATAATCTAGTGATGAAGTCGGCTCATCCATCACTATAATTTCAGATTCTTGAGCCAAAGCTCTAGCTAAAATAACCAGCTGTTTTTCGCCACCGCTTAGTTTAGTAAACAGTCTATCTTTAAAACTTTCTATACCTACTTTTTTTAAACTTTCATAGGAAACTTCTCTATCTTTTCTATTTGGTTGTGAAAATACTCCTTGATAAGGTGCTCTTCCCATAAGAACCATTTCAAAAACTCTATAGGGAAATACATTTCCTTTTTCCTGAGGAACGTAGCTAAATAATTTTGCTCTATCTTTATAATTAAAATCATTTAAATCTCTATTATTATAAGTTATTGAACCTTTATTATAATGATTAATTCCTAAAATACAATCTATTAGGGTTGTTTTTCCACTTCCATTTGGACCTATTATACAAAGTACCTGGCCTTTATTTAAATCAAGGTTTACATTTTCCAGCACTTTTTTATCTTCATATGAAAATGATAAATTTTCTATTTTTATCATACTACCAACCGCTTCCTTTTGTAATCTTCAGTATGTAAACGTAAAATGGTGCTCCAATAAGGGATGTAAGTATCCCTAGAGGAATCTCTCCCCCCGTTATAGTTCTGCTTATAATATCAATAAGCACTAGAAAAAAACTCCCTAAAGATAAACTTACCGGGATCAATTGCCTGTTATCATTACCTACAAGCATCCTGCCTAAATGAGGTATAACAAGACCTATCCACCCTATAGTTCCCGCTACAGCTACAGCACCAGCTGTAGCAAGAGTGGTAAAGATTATTATCAATGCCCTATTTAGTCCCGTATTTATTCCTAGAGTTTTAGCATCTCTCTCACCCATGGAAAGGACATTTATCCTCCATCTCATTAGGAGCATTCCTGTGACTCCTATGAATATAGGAGCTACAGCTACAGTTAAATCACTGTAATTACTGCTTGCTAAACTTCCCATAAGCCAAAATGTAATAGCTGGAAGTTCATTAAAAGGATCTGCAACATATTTTCCTAAGGAAATTAAAGATGAGAATACTGATGAAACTATAACTCCACCTAATACAAGCATTATCATAGGATTAGTTTTATATACTTTTGAAATCAATGTGCTTAAAAATACTGCTAATAACCCAAAGAAAAAGGCAAAAATGATAGTATAAAAACTTACCTGATTAAATATTATGATGGATAATATAGCTCCAAATCCTGATCCTGAACTTACCCCAAGTATACCAGAATCAACTAAGGGATTTTTAAATAAACTTTGAAGAGAAGCACCACTTACAGAAAGTGCTCCTCCTACAATTAGTCCTGATAATGCTCTTGATAACCTTACATCCCATACCAGTGCCTGTTCTATTAATGTTGTATTAGTTTCAATATTAAAAATTTTATAAAGCAGTACATCAACAACCAACCCAAAACTGGTCGGATACCTCCCCACAAATAGGGAGAAGGTTATAATCGATATAGGTAATATTATTAGACCAACTACCAGTGTTTTTCTGCTTCTAATCATTCTACTTTTTTCTTTTAATAAAGTATACGATACCAGCAACCAA
>CAZNLP010000226.1:0-2824 GCA_964574015.1 uncultured Clostridia bacterium
AACAAATGTCATTTGCAATGAGACTTGACAGATACAACACTGGTACTTACCAAATTACATATGCTGGATGGGGCGGAGACTACAATGATCCTCTTACATTCATGGATATGTGGGTAACTGATGGTGGAAACAACGATGCATACTACAGTAATCCTGAATATGATGAAAAAATTCAAACTGCACTTACAGGATCTGGAGATGAAAGATATGAAGCTATGGCTGAAGCAGAAGCTATAATAGCTGAAGATCTTCCAATCTATCCAATGTATCACCCAACTAGAAACTTAGTAATAGACCCTAAGGTTAAAGGATTAGCTACTTATCCAGTTGGAGCTGACTACGACTTTAAGTGGACTTACATAGAATAAAAATTAAAACAAAAATATAAAAAAGGCTGTCTTTACGACAGTCTTTTTTTATGTTAATATTTAGTGTAAGCTTTTGAAAAGGAGTCAATTATGGAGATTGGAAAACTACCGAATAAATTATTAGAAGAAATTGTTATATCGAATATTAGAACAAAAAGAGACGAAGTTATAGAAAGAGCTGGAGTGGGGAAAGACTGTGCTGTAATTGATTACGGAGATAACTACTGCGTGATATCTTCAGATCCAATAACTGGAGCCTCTGAGAATATAGGAAAAATAGCTGTAAATGTAGCCTGCAACGATATCGGAGCAGCAGGAGCAGAACCTAATGCTCTCTTAATGACTATCTTAGCACCAAAAGGAACTGCTCAAAGGGAAATAGAAAGAATAATGAAAGAAGCTAATGAAGCGGCAGATTTAATAAATGTTGAAATAGTTGGTGGACATACTGAAGTAACTGATGCAGTTAACAAAATGGTTCTATCTTTAACCGCATTAGGATTTAAGAGAAAAAATCTTAATGTTGAACCAATAAAAGTCGGCGATGTAATTCTTATAAGCAAAGAAATAGGAATAGAAGGAACTTCCATTATTTATTCTGAAAATAAAGAAGAGTTAGATGAAAAAGTTTTTAACAGCAAGGATTTATCTTCAGAAAAAGTGGAAGCATACATAAATAAACTCAGCGTAGTTAAAGAAGGTATAGTTTGTGGTAGATTGGGGTCAAAATATATGCATGATATAACAGAGGGAGGAGTATTAGGAGCAGTTTGGGAAGCTTTTAAAGCTAATGATATTGGAATTTTAATAAATGAGATGAAAATACCAGTATCAAATGAAACACAGGCTGTAGCTGATTTTTATAACATAAATCCCTATAGATTAATATCAAGTGGCTCTATGCTTATAATTACCGACAAAGAGAATAGTAATAAGATGAAGAAAGAACTGGAAAAGGAAGATATCCTTCTTACTGAAATAGGGGAAATAATTGAAGAAAAAGAATGTAAAATAAAAAGAGAAGAAAATATATATAAGATTGACGAACCGGAAAGCGATGAATTGTATAAAGTTGTGACAAAATAAGGAGGAACTATGGCTAGATTTGATGGACGAACTTTTGATAGTATAAGAGAAACAAAAATAGAAGATGAATATCTCATTCATCCCGACGGATCAGTATTAATTCAAATGGGAAATACAAAGGTAATTTGCACCGCATTTATAGAGGATAAAGTCCCTCATTTTTTGAGAAATACTGGACAGGGATGGGTTACAGCAGAGTATGACATGTTACCAGGATCTACAGAAAGTAGAAAAATTAGATCTGTAAAAAGAGGAAAGCAGGATGGTAGATCCCAAGAAATTCAGAGATTAATAGGAAGATCTTTAAGATCTGTAGTTGATTTAAATGGATTCGGAGAAAGAACTGTGTGGATGGACTGCGACGTTATACAGGCAGATGGAGGTACAAGAACAGCCGCTGTAACGGGAAGTTTTATTGCTATGGTTCAAGCTTTTAACAAATTAAAAAACAATGACATAATTGAAAAAATACCTGTAAAAGCTTTTGTATCAGCTATAAGTGTAGGTGTAGTAAATGAAGAAAATCTCTTAGACTTATGTTATGAAGAAGACAAAAATGCTAAAGTTGATATGAATATAGTTATGACTGACAAAGAGGAATTTATAGAGATACAGGGAACCGGTGAAGAGGCACCTTTTTCTATGGGAGAATTAACAAATTTATTAGATTTAGGAAAAAAAGGATGTAGCACTTTATTTGAAATTCAAAAACAGGTTTTAGGCAAAGATATTTCAAAAGAATTAGCGGAGGAATAATGGAAAAAATTATTTTATCATCAGATAACAAAGACAAAATAAAAGAGATAAGAGATATACTAAAAGACTTAGATGTTGAAATTCTATCAAAAAAAGACGTAGGGTTAAATAATTTAAAAGTAATAGAAGATGGAAGAACTCTTGAAGCAAATGCATTGAAGAAAGCAGAAATCATACACGATTTGGTGAAAGATTATATAGTTATTGCTGATGATACAGGATTATTTGTAAATGCGTTAGAGGGAGAGCCAGGAATTTATTCAGGTAGGTACAGTGGAGAAGATGCTTCTTATGATGATAATAATTTAAAACTTCTTGAAAAAATGAAAGGATTAGCTGAAGAGAATAGAAAAGCTTATTTTATGACTGTAGCTGCAATTATAGATAAAAAAGGCAATGAACATATAGTCCAAGGTGTTTGTAAAGGAAGAATAGCTGAAAATTTTAGAGGTAATGGTGGATTTGGTTACGATCCTCTTTTTATTCCTGAAGGATTTAATAAATCTTTTAGAGAAATGGGTTCTGAAGAAAAGAATAAAATAAGTCATAGAAAAAAAGCTTTGGAAGAAGTAAAATTAAAAGTTAGGGAAATCCTAAATGAAAATAGCAGTAGT
>CAZNLP010000227.1:0-2813 GCA_964574015.1 uncultured Clostridia bacterium
ACACATATACAAAATTTCTCCTTTGATTTTTTATAATACTTTTTCTATAAATATTTTTACCAACTTAGGATCAAATAAAGTGCCGGCTCTTTCAAGTAGGTCATTAGAGGCTTCTTCTTTTGTAAGATTTCTCTTATTTGGTCTATTTCTTGTCACTATATCAAAGTGATTAGCTATTGCTATTATTCTAGATTTAATAGGTATATCTTCTCCTTTTAAACCTTTCGGATATCCACTACCATCCCAGTTTTCATGATGAAATAGTATATATTCAGATATATTGTATAAGTTTTTATAGGTATTTAAAATTCTATACCCTACCTCTGGATGCCTTTTATGTTCTTTTTTATTCTTTTCAGATGATATTTGGCTTTTATCCATAAATGTGTCTTTAAGAGTAATTTTGCCAATGTCGTGAAGAAGTCCTGCTAATTTTACTTCTTCTAAGTCTTTTTGAGAAAAATTAAGTTTTTTCCCCAGCATTTCGCAGTATTTTGAAACTTTTTCAGAGTGAGTTTTTTGCCATTCGTCTGAGTTGTGTAATATGCTTAATATCCTATCTATAGTTTTACTTTTCATGTGTGGACTTTCCACAAATTTGTTTCTATACATTAAATCTTCTGCTTTTTTAAGTGTTTCTTTAATATCTTCATCATAATTTTCCTTTGTACTGTATCCAAAGGAGGCTGATATACCTAATTTATTAATATTTTTATTTTCTAAATTTTCTTTAATTCTATCTACCATTTCTTTAAGATAGTAGTTTTTCATTTGTGGAAGTAGTATTACAAATTCATCTCCTCCAACTCTACAAACAATATCTTCTTTTCTACTTATCGTCTTTAAAACATTACTAAATTCTTTAAGTAAGTTGTCTCCTGCATCATGCCCGAAGGAATCGTTAATTAACTTTAAACCATTAACATCCGTCATTATTATGGATATAGGAAGCATTCTTGCTGTATCCAATCTTTTTAGTTCTTCATCAAAGAATCTCCTGTTGTATAATTCTGTAAGTTGATCGTGGAAACTGAGATACTGTATTTTCTTTTGATTAATTTCATCCTTTGTAATATCTCTTGATATTGCTAATACCTGATTATCTCTAAGTTTAACCATCCTCATTTCAAAAACTTCTTCATTGTTTTTAGAGAATCCTTTTAATTCATTGTATGTTTTAAACTTTTTCTCTTTAATACTGGTTTTATACTTAAAAGTTTCTGTTGTATCTTTGTCCAGAGTTTTTAAAATTTTGTCATGAACCAACTTTGATAAATCCTTTGATAATATATCTTGAATTTTACGGCCTTTAAAGCTGCTTTTTGTTATTAGCAGGTTATCGTTATCTTCCAAAGTATCTTCAATTATTCCATTTTTATTGAAAATAAATATCAAATCCGGAATAGCATTAATTATAGCTTTATTTTTTTCTTCACTTATTTTTAGCTCTTTATTTGACTCAGTAAGTTTATCTGTTCTGTTTTTTATAATAAATCTCATAACAATTATGGTGATTAGTAAAAATAAAATTATAAGCAAAAATGATATTATCATCCAAAAGTTTTCTTTTATAAAATTTTTATATGAGTATCCTTCATATACACCTAACCATTTATCGTATATTTCATCGTATTTTCCCGAAGATTTTATTAAGGAAAGACCTCCGTTTACTATATAAATAAGATTCTCATTTTCTTTCAAAGAAGCAATTGAGTAATCACTTAAACTAAACTGTATATTTTGGGGATAAATTTTGTCCAAGTCTACATAGCTTTTGACATAGGAACCTGGTATCTCTAGCAAGCCAGCATATTTGTATTTCCCTTCTTCTAATAATTCAAAAGCATCATGAATAGTGTCTACCGGTATAAATTCTATATTTAAATTTTTCTCTCTGCTTTCCTTCATTAAATATTCGTGGATTATATCATCCTTTTGTACTAAAACCTGTTCCTTTTTTAAATCTTCTATGTTTCTGATAGAATTTTCTTCAGTCGAAAATATTTCACCACCAGTAACTGCAGTTCTAATTGAGAAGGAAAAAGTTTCAGCTCTTTCCTCTGATTTAAACATACCTGAAATTAAGTCTATTTCCTCATTTTCTAAAGCTTTCAAAGTATTTGTCCATGTATTAAGTTTTACATCAATATTGTATCCCATAGCATTTCCTACAGCTCTTATTAGCTCTATATTAAATCCTGCAGGATTCCCATTTTCATCAATAAAACTGTATGGTGGATAATCTATATCATCACCAACAATTAGTGTAGGTCTTCCTTCAACGTATGATTCTTCTTCTATTGTACTGTTAATTTCTAATTTTTCATCTTCTAAGATATTGTTATATGATATTAAAATTCCAATAATTAGAAAAAGAACAATAGTAATAACAGATATATATATTAAATATTTTCTATCCATAAAGACACCTTCTCTATTTGCTATCGGTACATATTTTATAAAATGTAGAATTATTTTAATTTTTTTGTAATATTTAGATTATACATCATAATACTTATCCTGTAAATTTTATAGTGACAATCATCAACATAATTTAAAATTGTTAAAAGATTGTATTTAAATGTATTAATTTTTCAAAAAAATAAAATGCATGGCTTCCATATTTTAGAAACCATGCATCAAAATATTCATAATATATAAATTTTTCTATTTAGTATTTGAATAGATAAGTTATCTTTTGATATAAAAAATCTACTTATAAACTTTGAATTGTTCAAAGTGAATAATCTCTTTTAAATCTATTTTCGGTCTATTAAAACAAACTTCTGATGAATATCCAACTGGTAATATCC
>CAZNLP010000228.1:0-2802 GCA_964574015.1 uncultured Clostridia bacterium
GACTTTACTAAGATTCCTAACGGATGTATGGGAATTGAAAATATGTATCCATATCTATTAAGTGAAGCAAACAAAGGTAGATTGTCACACAATAGAGTTGTAGAATTATGCTCTGCTAAACCAGCAAAAATATATGGTTGTGATCACAATAAAGGAACTATAGCTGTTGGTAAAGATGCAGACTTAGTAATTTACGATCCAGACAAAGATTTTACTGTAACTCAAGATGCTATGCACTCAGATGTAGATTATACAATTTGGGAAGGATTAGAATTAAAAGGATATCCTGTTAAGACTTTCTTAAGAGGAAACTTAGTATTTGATGATGGTGAATTCGTTGGAAATCCTGGAAATGGCGAGTTTGTTAAGTGTAAAATAAATAGATAAATTTCATAAATTAAAATACTTAAATACTCTGGTTTTAGGACCAGGGTATTTTTGTGTTTATAATTTAATAATATACCGTTTAAATAACAAAAATAATCTGTTATAATTAGAAATAATGAAGAAGAGGTGGTTACTATAATTAATCATGAAAAAATAGCTGATGAGCTTGAAATAGGCTTAATAATAGCAAAAGATAAAGGTAATATTGTATATACTAATAAAGTAGCAGCAGAACTATTAAATGAATACAAAATTTTAGAAGAGTTAATAACAAGGGTTGGGAAATCAGATTTTGATAAAATAGTTATCAACTCGAAGCGAAAGATATTTCTAAGATCTTTTCTTCATAATAAGGAAGATGAAGAGTATAGTATTATTCTATATGATTCTGCTAGACTAAATAAAGTTGTAACAGATATAAGTTTAAATGAGTGCGAGGCTATATTAGATTCTACTCAGGATGCTGTATGTATAGATGATTTTAGAGGATATACTCAGTGGGTGAATAAATCCTGCGAGGATTTATACAATGTAAAAAGAGAAGAAGTGATAGGCAAAAGTGTAGAAGAATTGGAAAAAGAGAAAATATTTAATCCTTCTGTAGCAAAAATGGTAATGAAAGAAAAAAAGCAGGTTACAATCCTACATAATAACAAAAAAGGTAAAAGGATTTTAACTACTGGAACACCAATGCTTTATGAAGATGGATCAATTAAAAAAATTGTATCGACTTCAAAGGACATAAGTGAATTGGTATATTTTAAAAATAAGCTTGAAGATATACAAAGTGAGCTGGAGAGATTTAAAGAAAAGGGACAGGAAACTGTAGGAAACATGGTAGTTAAAAGTAAAGAAATGAGAGAAGTTATTAATTTAGCTAGAAAATTATCTCAAATTGATACTACAGTACTTATTACTGGAGATTCAGGGGTAGGTAAAGGAGAAATTGCAAAATTTATACATAAGTTGGGAGACAGAAAAGAAAAACCATTCATCAAGGTAAACTGCGGTGCAATACCTGAATCACTAATAGAGTCAGAACTATTTGGATATGAGCCGGGAGCATTTACAGGGTCAAGTAAAAAAGGTAAGAAAGGACAATTTGAACTGGCAAATAAAGGAATAATTTTTTTAGATGAAATAGGAGAACTACCTTTAAATCTTCAAGTTAAAATACTACAGGTAATACAGGAGAAAGAGATACAAAGAGTTGGAGGAGAAAAAACTATTTCTTTAGATGTTAGAATTATTGCAGCTACAAAAAGAAATTTAAAACAAATGGTTGATGAAGGCACCTTTAGAGAAGATTTGTACTACAGGCTTAATGTTGTTCCTATTCATATACCTCAGCTAATGGATAGAAAAGATGATATATTTCCAATACTGATGCATTTTTTAAGAACATTTAATTCTAAATTTGAAATGCAAAAAAGATTGAGTAAGGATGCTGTAGATAAACTTTTAAGATACGATTGGCCGGGAAATGTAAGAGAATTAAAAAATATGGTAGAAAGGATTGTAATTACAACTTCACATGATATAATAACAGCTGAAGATTTACCGTCCCCTATAATAGATGATGGAGAAAGAGAAGCTACAATAAGCATACCAAAGGACAAAGACTTAAAAGAAACTATGGAAGAAATAGAGAAGCAGATAATAAAAAATATAGCATATGAGCATAGAACAACAAGAGAGATTGCAAAAGTACTTGGAATAAGTCAACCAACAGTAGTAAGAAAAATGAATAAATACGGAATAAATAACGATTAAAATTTAAAGATTAATTAAGTTGGTATGAAATTTGCATATTTATATATATGTAAATTAAATATAAATAAATCACAGTTAGTTAAATTTTTATTTAACTTTAAAAAACAAGGAGGTAATTAATAATGACAGAACACAATTCAAAAGAGTTTATCGCATCTATAATTGATAGAGCGCGTGAAGCTCAAAAAGTAGCAGAAGGATTTTCACAGGAAAAAGTAGACGAAATATGCATGGCTGTTGTATATGAAGCAACTAAGCCTGAAAATGCTGATAAAATAGCTAAGCTTGCTGTTGAAGAATCTCAGATGGGAAATTACGATGGAAAATACGGTAAACTTATGGTTAAATCAAAAGGTACTCTTAGAGATATGAAGGGTAAAAAATCCGTTGGCGTAATTGAAATCGATGAAGAAAAAGGACTTATGAAGATAGCAAAGCCGGCAGGAGTTATAGCTGGATTGATACCTTGTACAAATCCTGAAGCAACTCCAGTTGTAAAAGCTATATCAGCTTTAAAAGGTAGAAATGCAATTGTTATGTCACCACATCCTCGTACTAAAAAGACAAATACAATGGTAGTTAACTTGATAAGAGAAACTCTTAAAAAGTATGATGCACCGGAAGATTTAGTAATAGGATTAG
>CAZNLP010000229.1:0-2792 GCA_964574015.1 uncultured Clostridia bacterium
TCTTGGAATAATTTTAAATGGAACACTTTATAAGGAAGCATTTAAAGAAAAGGATCTGAAACCTGAAATGCTTAGTCGTCTTTTAGAAGAAGGTGGCACACTAACTGGAGCTCTAATACCTTGGACAACAGCAGGTGCCTTTATGGCTTCGACTCTAGGTGTTCCAGTTATTGAATATGCTAGATATGCTTTCTTAAACCTTATAAATCCCTTGCTATCAATAGTATTATCTTTTATGGGAATATTCATATTAAGAAATAAAAAAACAAGTGAAAAAGTTTCATGAGATGCTTTTTGCTCTTTGAAGAAATAGTAATATAATAAATTATACTTTTTAAGGAGAATGTATGGGAATTAATACAACAATGTTTATTTTAGAAATATTAGGAACCATTGCCTTTGCTGTTTCAGGTGCTCTTGCAGGCATAAGGAAAGAGATGGATATATTAGGTGTTGCAATAATTGCAATTGTAACTGCTACAGCTGGTGGAGCAATTAGAGATATTACTTTAGGTATAACTCCACCATCAGTATTTAGAGACCCTATATATTTAATAGCGGTTTTAGTTACAGTTACAATTTTTTTATTCGGTTTGCGTTTGAGAAAAATTAATTCTCCTCTAGTTACCAAACCTATAAAATTCTTAGAGATATTAATCAATTTATCCGATGCTATAGGCTTAGGCGTATTTACAGTTAGTGGTGCTTCTGTTGCTATAAGCAACGGATATGGTAATAATATTTTTCTTGTATTATTTGTCGGGACTATTACCGGCGTAGGTGGAGGGATTATGCGAGATGTGTTTACTATGAGAGTTCCTTCAGTCTTTGTCAGACACATATATGCTCTTGCATCTATGATTGGCGCATTGATTTTTTTCATTTTAAGAACCTATATCCACCGAAGTATGGCTATGGTTATTACCGTAATTATAGTTGTTATAATAAGATTTTTCTCTAATAGATATAAATTGAGCTTACCTAAAATTAAATTTTAACTGTGTATTTACTCTATACCATTTAAAAATATAACTGATAAACTCCTGAGATTTTAATTTCTTTTTCTTTTGCAATTTGTTCAAGTTCTTTTCTATTTTCCGGTGGAGCACACCAAGCCATACCACAACTAGAGTCAATCTCTCTTGGTAAAGGAATCAACCTGCCTGGTAATTTATTAGATAAGCAAATCTTTTCCATAGCTATAGCTGCAGTAGTGGTTGGAAAGGTAATAATTAGTTTTAAACTTTTTTCTATCATAGGGCTATTTCCTTTACTGCTTGTATCGTCCTCTTAACATCTTCGTCACTATTAAACCAAGAAAAACTAAACCTTACGGCACCACGATTTTCAGTACCTAATGCTTGGTGCATCCTCGGCGCACAGTGAGCTCCAGGACGAGTAGCAATTTTATATTTTTCAGATAATGTATCAGAAACAAGAGCCGAATCATAATCATGAATATTTAGAGCAACTATAGCCACTCTTTGTGGTAAAGAAAAATCACCGTATATTTCTATTCCTTTTATATCTTTTATCCCTTCATAAAAAATATTCATTAGCCTAGTCTCTTTTTGTGAAATGATATTAATTCCTGTGGATTGAATGAAGTCGATAGCAGCAGAAAGACCAGCTATACCATGACTATTTAATGTTCCAGCTTCTAATCGCGTTGGATATTCTTTCGGTTGATCTGTACTATAGGACTTAACTCCTGTTCCTCCTACTTTTAAAGGCTTAATGTCAATACCTTCTCTAATACACATACCTCCAGTACCTTGTGGTCCCATAAGTCCTTTATGGCCGGTAAAACAAATTATATCCGCGCCAATTTCTTCCATATTTAACGGAATACATCCTGCTGTTTGTGATACATCTACTATGAAAATTAATCCGTGTCGACGTGCAATAGTACTAATCTTAGATAAATCTACTATGTTCCCTGTAAGATTAGAAGCATGATTACAAATAATTGCTTTCGTATTATGTTTGATTAGTTTTTCAAAAGATTCCAGTGATAAATTTCCTTTTGAATCTGCAGGTACAAAGCTAAGCTCTACATCTTTTTCCTTCTTTAAACGATAAAGTGGTCTAAGAACTGAGTTGTGCTCTAAATCTGTAGTTATAACATGGTCTTTTGAAAAAACAGTTCCATTGATTGCAGTATTTAGAGCTTCCGTTGAGTTTTGTAAGAAAATAACATTATCTGCCCTTGGACATCCAAACAACTCTGATATTTTAACCCTCGTTTCGTATAAAGTACGTGAAGCTTTTAGAGAACAACTACTCAAGCCTCTAGAAGAATTACCTAATGTACTCATCGCTTCAACTACAGCTTCAATTACCTGTCTTGGCTTATGCAGTGTTGTTGCTGCATTATCTAAATAGATCATGGCTTAATTACTTTTGCCGCACTATTAAGCTTTTCAACTATTGTGTACATATTAGAAACTGAGCCCACACCTAACTCTTCTTTTACTTCAAAATAATCCAAACAAGTTCCACAAGTTATAACTTCCACGCCTTGAGCCTCAAGATTCTTAATGTCCTGTAAAGCAGCTGAATTATTCAAAGTAAGTTTCGCTCCAGCATTATAGAAAATAATTGATTTAGGCAATTCTTCTAACTGAGTAAGGGTATATATAAAACTCTTCATCAATATTTCACCTAAGGTATTATCTCCATTCCCCATAGTTTCGCTTTCAATAGCAACTACAGTGTCTCCTAGTGCGTCAGGTATGCATACCTTATCTTTTGGTTCTAATTCAACTTTTTCAGAGTTTAATACTTCTCCA
>CAZNLP010000230.1:0-2780 GCA_964574015.1 uncultured Clostridia bacterium
TAATGTCTTTAATTGATCTATACGTTGGATTTACAATTTTTTCTATGTGGATAGCATTCAGAGAAAAAAGTAAATTTTCAGCAATAATATGGATTGCATTGACTATGATTTTAGGATTTTTTACAGCTTCACTATACATACTGGTATTGTTTTATAATTATAAGGATGACTGGAAGGGATTTTTCTTTGGGGCTCGTAAGGATCTTATATAAAAAGATTAAAATCCCTTTTTCTGTCCTTCCCATGGAGGTTCTTTACCTTCTATAAACTCTTCTACTCCCGGTCCTTTAAGTTTTTTCAATCTCCATGTCCCGTAAATATAACTGGAAATAAGTATTAATAATGTAACCGGCCAACCTAATAGTGTATTAGCCCATACAAGCTGATCCGGGTTGGCTTTTCTTATTAGTATAATTTGAACTATCATTCTCATAAGAAAAAAAAGTGCCCAAAATACAGTAACTTCTTTATATGCCGGTTTTATATCCTTTCTCCAAAACCAATCTAATGGCCAACCTCTACTCAAATGACTAGCATATGCTGCCATCGGTTTTCCTAAGAGCAAACTTACTACGGCAGCAATAAAAAATACACCACTTCCAACTGCAGCTCCAATAAAGTAGTTGGATGCATTTTTAGTTATTAGAGCAAGACCTGCAGCTAAACTTACGATAATAAATCCTCCAAAAGCATATTTCCAGGACTCTTTATTTAGTATTCTTTTAATACCCAAAACTAAGGAAAGTACCAAAGCTGATATTATAGCAGCAGAAATACCTAGTATGTTATTTATAATTACAAATAGAAGAGGCGGAAGTATCGCATCTATTGTACTTCCTGAAAGTACAGTTTTAATTTCATCTTTTATCTCTTTAAATTTATTCATTTTAAACTCCTGTTTTATATGATTTATCGTTATTATTAATACCCTATAAAAATCAAATTATAATACAATTATACTTTCCTTTCTATAAGTTTATTGAGTATTGAAAACCACCACTATTTGTATTTTATCATCTAAGAAAATTTTTCTCTATAAAATTATAAAGTAACTACATCCTATGATATAATAAATAAGAAAAAAGGAGGAAACCAATGAATAGATGTGAATGGGTAGGAAGTGACCCTCTATATATTAAGTATCACGATGAAGAGTGGGGCAAACCAAATCATGATGATAGAACACATTTTGAATTTTTAGTTTTAGAATCGGCACAGGCAGGTCTGAGCTGGATTACAGTATTAAGAAAAAGAGAAAACTACAGAAAACACTACGAAAACTTTGACCCTGTAAAGGTATCAAAATTTGATAAAGAAAAGATAGAAGAAATGCTGAAAGATCCTGGAATTATAAGATATAGAAGAAAAATTGAATCTTCAATAAATAATGCTAAAAGATTTTTAGAAGTTCAAAAAGAGTTCGGGTCTTTTGATAAATATATATGGTCCTATGTTGATAACAAACCCATAATAAACAACTGGGAGAGCTTGAAGGATGTTCCTTCAAAGACGGAACTTTCCGATAAGATAAGCAAGGATTTAAAAAAGAGAGGTTTTAAATTTATAGGCTCAACTATAATATATTCTTATCTCCAGGCTATGGGAATAGTAAACGATCATACAACATATTGTAAATTTAAATAATTTGCAAATAAAAAACCTGCTAATATTTACAACTGTGAAAAGCTGTAATTTTAGCAGGTTTCGTTTTTTTGTACTTAAGGGCTAAATTTCCTTGTTTTGCTACAGCTACTTTTTTATACTTAAATAATATGACTCTACTATTTAATTTCAGTTCTGCCTTCGAAAGATTTTGCAAGAGTTACTTCGTCTGTGTACTCTATATCTCCTCCGATAGGAATACCGTGGGCAATTCTCGTTACCTTAATGCCCATAGGTTTTATCAGCTTAGCTATATACATAGCTGTAGCTTCACCTTCTATAGTAGGATTCGTAGCAAGTATAACTTCTTCAACTTTATCATCTAATCTTTTTATTAGAGATTTTATGTTGATATCTTCCGGACCTATACCATCCATCGGTGATATATTTCCGTTTAAGACGTGGTACTTTCCTTTAAATTCCTTCATTCTTTCCATAGCAGCTACATCTCTTGCATCTTCAAGTACACAGATAGTTTCCTTTGTTCTTTCTTCATCTGAGCATATTTCACATGGATCTTCATCGGTTAAATTACCGCATATTGAACAAAACTTTGTATGTTTTTTTGCATTTACTATTGCTCTTGCCAGTTCCATGACCTGCTCATTTTTCATATCAAGTACATAAAAGGCCAATCTTTGAGCTGTTTTTTTCCCTATACCTGGAAGTTTTGAAAATTCTTCTATTAATTTTAGTATAGGTGCTGCATATTTTTCCATTTAATCGGCTCCTTACATACCAGGTATGTTCATTCCTCCGGTTACTTTAGCCATTCCTTCTTCCATCATTTTTTCTGCTTTTGATATGGCTTCGTTTACTGCAGCTATAATTAAATCTTGAGTCATTTCTACATCATCTGGATCCATAGCTTCCGGGTCGATATTTAAACTTACAAGTTCTTTTTTCCCATTTACTACAGCTTTTACAACTCCACCGCCTGCAGTAGCTTCAACTTCTTTTTCTTCTAATTCTTGCTGCACCTTTGCCATTTCTTTCTGCATTTTCTGTACCTTTTTCATCATTCCGCCCATGTTTCCCATTCCTCCGGGCATATTCTTTTTTCCCATTTTTATTCCTCCTATTTAATCTTTTATTTTTTCAACTTTTTGTCCAAAAAA
>CAZNLP010000231.1:0-2756 GCA_964574015.1 uncultured Clostridia bacterium
AAGGTTAAAATAGTATACTACGGAAGGGAATAATTCATGAGCAAAAACACCAAAATAATTACTGGTATTATACTAATATTATTAGTAATTTCATCAATAGGTATTTTCTTAAATAGAGATAACATAAGAAGAAATAGACAACTAAATGAAAATGCAGTATTTGAAATATATGAAGAGGGTCAGTTTTCAGCTTCATACACTATGGTAGAAATAATGGCTATGGGTGAAGAAAATTTTAATGCTACTTTAGACACAAGCAGTACTAATCCTAAAGAATTCGAATACACTGGAGTACTTTTAAAAGAAATTCTCAAAAAAGCAGATATAAATTTAGAAAATAAAGAATTAGCAGCAGTAACAGGTGCAGATGGGTATACTGTAGCCGTAAGTATAGGTAAAATTATGGAAGAAAATAATGTATTTTTATCCTATAAAATTCAGGGAAAACCTTTAGGAACCAGAGATGATGGAGGAAGTGGACCCTATCAGCTTATAATAAGAAAGGATCAATTTAGTCAAAACTGGTGTAAGTATGCAGTGAAGGCGGATATTAGATAAAATGAAAGATATTTTTTTAGAAGGTAAAAACTTAAGTTTTTCCTATAATGAAAAAGATCCCCCGGTTATAGATGGAGTAAACATAACCTTAGAGAAGGGAAAAGTAGTAGGTATAGTTGGGCTAAGTGGTTCGGGGAAAACTACCTTAATACAGGTTTTAAACGGTCTCATACCAAAACGAATACAGGGTTCTTTTGATGGAAGTGTTATATTAAAAGGAAAAAACTTTAAAGACATAGACCTACAAAATATTTCCCAGGAAATAGGAACTGTATACCAAGATCCAGATACTCAGATAATTTTTTCCTGGGTTGAAGATGAATTGGCCTTCGGTCCTGAAAACCTTTGTATGGACAAAGAAGTTATTTTAAAAAAAATAGAAGAAGCACTTAAATTACTAAATATAGAGCATTTAAGATATAGAAACCCAAATAAACTATCGGGAGGAGAAAAGCAGCTTGTAGTTATAGCCTCGGTTTTGACTCTTGATGTAGATATTCTAATATTAGATGAATCCATGTCTCAAATTGATGAAAAAGGAAAAGAACTTATAAAAAAAGGTATAGAAAGTATGAAATCAGCAGGAAAAGCTATAATAATGGTTGAACATGATGTGGAAAACTTAAGTGTAGCTGATGAAATATATCTTCTTAAAGAAGGAAAACTCAAAAAATTTGAAGGAAATTTATGATGGATAAGTTTATCAAACTTAAAGATGTTGAAAGTTGTTTAGATAAAAAAAGAGTATTAGAAAATATAAATATAGATGTTGGTAAAAAAGAATTTGTTTCCATAATAGGGCCAAACGGTAGTGGAAAAACTACTCTAAGCAGGGTAATAATTGGAACTGTTCCTTATACTAGGGGAACAGTATTTATTGAAAATAAAGAAGTAAAACATATGACCCTAGGACAAATTGGTAGAAAAATTGGATATTTATTTCAAAATCCGGACAAACAAATATTTACGCCAACAGTATACGAAGAACTTTCTTTTTCTTATAAATACAACGAGGAATTAGATACAAGCAGCAAAGAAAGTGATATTGACGAGATTCTTGAAATTTTTGATATAAAAAAGCTTAAGAATAAAACCACTTATTTTTTAAGCCAGGGTGAAAGACAGAGACTGGCCTTAGCAGCAATATTAATAAATAAACCGGAATTTTTAATTTTAGATGAACCAACTACGGGATTAGATTACAAGAGAAAAGAAATTTTAAGTAAATTATTTAAAATGTACGAAAATAAGCTAGGAATACTTTTAATAAGCCATGACATGAAATTTGTAAATAAACACTCTCACAGAGTTATATCAATGGAAAGAGGGTGTATAACTGGTGAAATATAATATGGATCCTAGAACCAAGCTTATAGTAGTAATGTGTTTATCAACTTTAGGATTATTCTTTTCCGATGTTTATAAGCTATCTGCAGTTTTTGTAATTGGAATAATAGTTTCCAAAATTTTAGGAGGAAACTTATATGCTTTATTAGTAAGAATTAGAAAAATCATGTATCTTTTATTTTTTATAGTTGTGATTCAAAGTTTTTTCACTAAAGGTGGGAGTCCGATTCTTTCAATAGGAGAGTTTAATATTATTACTGATATTGGACTGGAAAAAGGATTAGGCTATCTTTTAAGAGTACTAATAATAATAACTTCCGGTGTTATAATTACTACCAGTAGAGACAGGGAAATGATACAGGGTATAGTTCAATTCGGACTGCCTTATGAATTTGCATTTATGACTGCAGTAGGTATTAAATTCATGCCTCTTTTAGTCGAAGAATTCAAAGATACATATACAGCTATACAACTTAAAGGTATTGAGATTAAATCCTTACCTTTTATAGAAAGATATAAAATAACTTCATACATACTGACACCAGTTATAGCAAGCACTATAAATAAAGGGAAGAAATTATCTATTTCAGTTGAAAGCAGAGCTTTTAGAGTTTATGACAGTAGAACTAGTATATTAAATTTAAAGTTTTGTATTATAGATTATTTATTAATTTTTTTTACAATAATAACAACTTTTACAGCAATTTATATTAATTAGTAAACGGAGAAAAAATGGAAATAGTAAAACAGTTTAAATCAAAGAAAAACAATGTATTTTTAGTTAAAAACGATGGACATTTTAAAATATTAAAAAAATTCAGCAGTATGAAAGGATATAATAAAGAAAAAAA
>CAZNLP010000232.1:0-2725 GCA_964574015.1 uncultured Clostridia bacterium
TAAATATTGAATAATCCTGCTTCTTATTGGGTTAAGTAATACTTCGTTAATTTCTTTCATTAATTTCAACTCCTTTACTTGTTCCATATTTGATTTTAATACTATTTTTGGAATAAGTCAATAGATATATAAAATATATTTTTAAAATAAAAAAAAGTTACCTAATAATTGTGTATAAACAATTGCTATGGTAACTCTCTTTATTGACTGGGGTAATTTTATATATTAATAATCTGTTGAAAATCTTTTAAATAATCAAATTTTTGTTTTTACTACTCTATTAATTAACAACGCTAAACTTGAAGTCATAATTATTGAATTCATCAGTTAATTCTTTGTATTCTTTTGTCATAACTTCATCATCCGGAGGATACTGTACATCTGTTGCTGTTGAATAACAGATATAGTCATTTTCAGTTTCACCTATAACATACAAAGGTACAGGTGATTCATCCTCTATATATGCATTTAATTCTTGTCTGCTTGGATACTCAGATTTTGGAATTGGATTAATATATAGTATTATTCCTGGAAATTCGCTTTCTGATTCCGAAATCATTTTCGAAACAATATAAACAGTATTATTATTTTTTTCAATTACAACTCGCTCCATCAGATTTTTAGATAATGTTATAGAGTATCCTAAAGATTCATTAATATATTCCATTTCTTCTGTATCATTTTCTGATCCTGCTGTCTGATTTGGATCAATATACTTACTACAACCAACTAGCAATTGACTACTCATTAAAACTGCAATCGTAAATATACCCAATAAAATATATTTTTTATGATTGGCTTTTTGAATTGATATCTTGATTCTTTCTTTCATGTAATTTTTTCCTCCATTTCTTTGCTGCTTTATTAGACGTATATTATAGAGATTTGTTCAAATAGGTTATTATATTTTTGTGCTTTTACGGTTTAGAACTTATCTCTGAAAAAGATTTCTGAGTGAGCTTAGATTTATCTATTAACTAAGACCATTTTTCATAAAATCCATGTAATATTTTATATAGTTCATTATCTTATCTTCATTTTTAATGTCAATTTTGATTCTCCCACTTATTAAAAACTCATTTTGAATTTTTTTCTTAATTTCTATGTTTGTTTCATTAGCTAGTTTTACTACAAATTTTGCAAATTGAGGATTACTTAAGCCGAAATTAATTGAATTATTCATTTGATTAATAATTATCTCGAAAAAAGATTGTTTTTTATTTTCATCAGTTTCATAAGATTTCTTTTTAACTGAATGCCAATACACAATAGTATGTTATATCATATTTCTTCTAGCAATATTTTATTAAATTGAGATAAAACAAGAAAATTTGAGAATTTAGGCAAATCAAATAATAGCAGAAATACTAAGTAAAACAAGTTTTATCAAGTTTAATTAAATAAACAAAGATCATTTCATTGTAATTGGATTTTATATAGTTTAAAATTACATAGAGTAGATGAATATGGAGGTTCTATATGGATAAATTAAATAAAGCACAAAACAATTTCCCGTGGAAATTCTTTTTTCTCACATTTTTATTCTCGTGGATTGTATGGTTACCTGCTGTTTTAGCAACAAAAGGCATTATATCATTGACTCTTCCATACATGCTATTGGTAGGTTTAGGGTCATTTGGTCCTTTATTAGTATCATTCACCTTAGTTTTTCAAGAAAGAGGAAAACGGGGAATTCATAAACTTCTTAAGAAGGCAGTCAAATATAATTTTAGAAAATTATGGTTGATTCCAACATTCCTAATACTTCCAGCCTTAATTGGTGGTTCATTTCTAGTATACATTATCGTAAACGGGGTTAAAGGTATTCCTAAACTACAGTTGCTTTCACAGCCATGGATGATTTTACCTGCATTTATTGCTGCCTTTTTTATATTAGGTGCTGTTCAGGAGGAGTTTGGCTGGAGGGGTTATGCTTTAGAACGTTTGCAAAAGCAATGGAATCCATTTGTTTCCAGTCTTGTTTTAGGAGGTATATGGGCAATTTGGCATTTACCTTTATTTTTTATTGAAGGTACAGGGCAAAGTAAAACTCCGTTTTTACTGTTTTTTATAGGCACATTTTCAATATCTATTATATATACCTGGCTTTACAATGGAACAGGAAGAAGTCTATTAATTGTATTACTTTTTCATGCAATGCACAATACATCTTATAATATTTTCCCACTTACTCTTCTACCTAATTCAAATCAAGCTTTCCTCTACTTGGTCATATTGCAATCTATTGCAGCCTTTGTTATTGTATGGAAAACTGAGTTTATGATTAAATAATTGCCTCAGAAAGTGGGAGTTGGAAGTATTAAATAAGGGAACAAAAAATACTCCTCCTTGTAGTTTACAGTTCTATTATTTCTACTTTCTAACATAAGGAGAGCATATCATAAATAGTCTATATAGGGTTATAATCATTCTATAAGTAATTCTGTCATTTAACCTTGTTGCGATTTCCTTTGTTCAGTAGCCTTGAATAAACTCATTAAATATCCTACGTATCATCTCCGCTTCTTATTCTATTATAATAACCTCAACATTGGCGCTTTTATCATAACCGGTTAGGTTTTCCCAAGGTATGCTGCTTCAATCACCTTTCTCAAACTTTCTTCTTTTACCCCATTTTACATTTTCTTATTGTACTATACTTTCTTGGTTGTCTAATAACTACAACTTTAATACAATTTAGCGATATTCTTTAAAATAGCATTAA
>CAZNLP010000233.1:0-2597 GCA_964574015.1 uncultured Clostridia bacterium
GTATAAAAAAAGGAAAAGACTATAATGAAGGTGGAGCAAGATACAATACAAGATACCTCCAGATCGTTGGTATAGGAACCATAACGGATGCTCTTGCTGCGGTTAAGAAGAATGTGTTTGAAGACAAGAGATTTTCAATGGATGAACTTATGAAAGCTCTTGATGATAACTTTGAAGGTCATAGTAAAATAAGGAATTTAGTTTTGAATTATACACCTAAATACGGTAACGATGATGATTATGCAGATAGTATAATGACGGAAACATTCAATACAATTAACGATATGATTACAGGTCGACGGACAGTTTTTGGAGGTACTTATAGAATAGATATGTTGCCAACTACATGTCATATTTACTTTGGAAAGGTAACAGGAGCTACATCCAATGGGAGGTTAGCGGAAAAGCCTTTAACAGATGGTATATCTCCGGAAAAAGGAGCAGATAGAAATGGACCTACTGCTGTTATAAAGTCTGCTTCTAAAATGGACCATGTAAGAACTGGAGGAACCTTACTTAACCAGAAATTTACTCCGGATGTACTAGAAGGAGAAGAGGGAATAGAAAATTTTTCATCCTTCATAAAATCTTATTTTAAAATGGGAGGACATCATATACAGTTTAATGTAATACATAAAGATACCTTGCTTGATGCACAGGCTAATCCAGATGAATATAAGGATTTAATAGTAAGGGTTGCAGGGTATAGTGATCATTTTAATAACCTGGAAAAAGCTTTACAGGATGAAATAATTGAAAGAACTGAACAAGATATTTAGATAAATTCCACCCATATAATAAATAAAAGGATAATCATTAATATGATTGTCCTTTTATGTTATAATGTAGATAATAAAATTAACAAAGAGGTATAAAATGAACTATGAAAAAATTATGGAAATTGTTGCAAATAACATTGACGACGGTATTTTTATAGTTAATAAAGAGGGAAAAGTAGTGTTTTACAATGAATCTGCAAATAACCAAGCAGGAGTAAGTGTTGATAATGCAGTAGGTAAACATATGCTTGAAATATTCCCGAAACTTACTGAAGATACCAGTACATTATTAAGAGTACTAAAAACTGGAAAACCTATAGTAGGTGATATATTAAGCTATTATAACTCTAACCTTAAAAAGGTTACTATTCTAAGTACTACATTACCTATATATGAAGAGGGTGAGGTAATTGGAGCAGTAGAAATTGCTAAGGATATGGGTGTTTACGGAGAATTTAACGAAAAGATAAAAAAAATAAAGGAAAATAAGGGAGTAAAGTCAGAGAACAAAGAAGTAAAATACAGCATAGATAGTATTATAGGAAATAGTGAAATAATAAAAGAAGTGAAAAATAAAATAAAAAAAATGGCGAATAGTAAGGCACCGGTTATGATAACGGGAGAAACTGGAACTGGAAAAGAACTGGTAGTGCAGAGTATTCACAACTTTAGCGATAGATGTGATAAACCATTTATTGCACAAAACTGTGCAGCTATTCCTGTTACTTTACTTGAAAGCATACTTTTTGGTACAGCAGTTGGAAGCTTTACTGGTTCTAAAGATTCCCCTGGGTTATTTGAATTAGCAGATGGAGGAACTTTGTTCTTGGATGAAATCAATTCTATGGATTTGCCCCTTCAAGCAAAATTGCTTAGAGTAATACAAGATAGTTGTGTTAGAAGAATCGGAGGAAAAGAAACACGAATAGTAGACGTTAGAATTGTAACTGCTATGAATATTTCTCCGCAAAAAGCTCTTAAAGAAGGAAAGCTAAGGGAGGACATGTTTTACAGACTAAATGTATTGGACATAGACTTACCTCCATTAAGAAAAAGAAAAGAAGATTTAAATATTTTGATTAATCACTTCATAAAAACTTATAATAAACAATTCGATAAAGATATTAAATCTATAAATCGACAGGTTATGAACTTTTTTAAGGATTACCATTGGCCGGGAAATATTAGAGAACTAAAACACTCTCTTGAACATGCTGTATTTATGAGTGAAGATAACGAAATAAAAATGGAAGATTTGCCGGAAAACTACAAAGGTATAGATTTAAAGAATCACAAGATAGAAAAAGAAGAAAAGGGAGATTTTGTTATAGATAGACCTTTAAAGGAAATAGTTGATCACTATGAGAAGAATGTAATTATTTGTGCTTTAGAAGAAAAGGAGTATTGTATTACTAAAGCTGCAAAACTTCTGGGGGTTCCTAGACAGACTCTTCACTATAAAATCAATAAGTTGGATATTACTATTAAAAAGACTATAGAGTAGAACAGTAATTGTTATAGCATTTTTCATATTAATCTATGTATTCAGCAGTCGTTTTCTAACCAATCGATATTCTATCTCCTGGGAAAGCTTTGCATGAGATATGCTACTATTTTTTTGTAAATAAGCTAGGGCTTCAGTTGTCAGCACTCAGGATTTAGATATTAATTGATTGCAAATCATCAGACGCTACGTACTTTGGAAAATATGTAGAACCGTTTAAAGATAATTCGCAAACTCACTTCGTTCAAACAGTGCTCATAATACATCTTTTGCACTTGTTCTATATTTTCATCAAAATACTTCGAAGTCTTCTT
>CAZNLP010000234.1:0-2592 GCA_964574015.1 uncultured Clostridia bacterium
TTAGGTATAAAAAAGAGAGATATTATTTTTAAACATGTACTTATGAATGCCAGTACTCCTATATTTGTAAATCTTACAATAGTAATGGCAACTTCAATAATTACAGAATCAGCAATTAGTTTTTTAGGTTTAGGAGATCCTACCACACATAGCTGGGGAAAAATATTACATAATTCTTATCAAAGCGGCGCTTTTGCTACAGCCTGGTGGTATTCATTATTTCCAAGTTTGGCGATCATGTTTTTTGTAATATCATTTAATTTTTTAAGTATGGGTGTAAGAGATGCTCTAAACCCTAAAATTAGTAGAGAATAGGAGGGATATATTGAAAGGATTTACACATAAAGAATATAAAGGAAGAATTGACAGAGTTGTTAATTTCATAAATGAAAAAGAATTAGATGGATTTTTTATCTTTAACCCTTATAATTTATTCTATCTAGGACTATATTATTATCCGGGAAAGAGGCCAATCTCGATACTGATTACAAAAGAAGGTAGAACAATAGCATTTACACCGAAAATGGAATATCATGAAGCTTGTAAAATAAAACATATAGATAAAGTCTATGCCTATGATGAAAATTTTAATGAAGAAGCAGATTTGTTCGGATATCTTGAGAGAAATTTTAAAATAAAAGATCTTAATATGAAAAAAGTAGCGGCTGATGAGTTAGGCATTGAGAGTTTAGGTAAAATGAATGATTTGTTTGAAAATGTTGAAATAAGTAATGGAATAATGAAAATAAGAGAAATAAAATCTTTTGAAGAAATTGAAATGCTAAAAAAAGCAGCCTATTATTCAGATTACCTCGTTGAAAAAGGCAAAGAAATGTTAAAACCAGGAGTTACTGAACTAGGCTTACTTAATAGAATGATTACAAAAACTGTTGATAAAATGATAGATGATATGGGTGATGTAATCTACGTGCCTGGAGGTCCTGCCGGTGCGTTAGTACCTAGTGGAATAAGAACAGCTATGCCTCATGCACTACCAAGTGGTAAAACAGTAGAAG
Source organism: uncultured Clostridia bacterium (assembly GCA_964574015.1). Taxonomy (GTDB): domain Bacteria; phylum Bacillota; class Clostridia; order Tissierellales; family Dethiosulfatibacteraceae; genus UBA8670. The sequence goes on from CAZNLP010000234.1 coordinate 1,017, forward strand.
CAGGAGATACTATGATACTATCCTGCGGTGCTAATGTGTGGGGATATAGAATTGAAAGTGAAAGAACCTTTTTTCTAGGCGAACCTGAAAAAGAAAGAATTGAAGCTTTTGAAGTTATGAGAAAAGCCCAATTATTAGCTATAGAATTAATGAAACCAGGTGCTGTATGTGAAAATATAGAAAAAGAAGTTGTAAACTATATAAATAAGGCTGGTTACGGCGATTACATAAAACATAGAGTAGGACATGGAAAAGGGCTCGAAGAACACGAAGAACCTTATATAGCTGCTGGAGATAAGACTGTATTGAAGCCTGGGATGATATTTTCAAGTGAACCAGGAATTTACATTGAAGGTTTATCAGGGTTTAGACACTCAGATATTGTTCTTATTACAGAAAATGGAAATGAAACACTTACTAAATATCCAAAAGATTTAAAAAACATGATTATTACTATATAAAGGAGGTAACAATTTGAAAAAATACGATTTAATTATCAAAAACGGATTTATTGTAGACGGTACAGGTAATCCAGGATTTTATGGTGATATAGCTGTTAAAGATTCTAAAATTGAAAAAATAGCTACTAACATTGAAGAATCAGCAGAAGAAGTTTTAGATGCTAAAAGAATGATGGTTTCACCAGGTTTTATTGACCCTCATGTACATGAAGAAACAGTTGTGCTTTATGATGGATCATTCGAGGTTTTCTTGAAACAGGGTGTAACAACTATTATAAATGGAAATTGCGGACACTCTGTAACTCCATTAAAGTCATCAGATATATATGAGTACTACTATCTTAATGGTTTATTGTCAACAGAGGCTAAAGACAAATATAGAAAAGAACAACCGGAGTGGAATAATTTTAAAGAATACTGTGATGTAGTAAGAAGTAAAGGTACGAATATAAATATGGGATTTCTACTAGGTCATGGAACTATAAGATGGACAGTAATGGGAGGATCTAAAGATAGGCCACCTACAAAAGATGAAGAAAAACAAATATTAAAATACATAGAAGAAGGAATGGAAGACGGAGCATTAGGCTTATCAACAGGTCTATCATATATCCCAAGCAGATATGCTAATACAGAAGAGATTATAAAATGTGCTGAAGTAGTAAAGAAGTACGATGGTATTTATTCAACTCATGCTAGATATTATAAAGGTATTTTAGAATCTACTTTAGAAGCTATAGAAATAGGAGAAAAATCAGGTGCAAGAGTTCAAGTTTCTCATTTAACATCTCAATCGCCAGAATCCTTCGATAAAATACTTGAAGCGAGAAATAAAGGACTAGAAATAGCAGTAGATACTATACCAAGAAGTACAGGACATTGCACACGTAAAGACAGGTTAATACAATTTATTATGGCTATATCCTCCGAACTTTTTGATAAAGGAGTAGAAGGAGTTAAAAAAGCATTAAAAACAGAAGAAGGTAGAAAAATAGTACTTGAAGATGCTTATATTTTTGGAAATGATATGTCGAAGGTATTTGTTATAAATACAGGTAATCCTGATTTAGAAATGAAAAGTATTCAGGACCTTGCAGATAAAAAAGGTTATGATA
>CAZNLP010000235.1:0-2448 GCA_964574015.1 uncultured Clostridia bacterium
TTATTAATGCACCGGAAAAAACCTATAAAATAAAATCATCTTCTAACAGACCTATTACTGAACATTATTATAGTAAGGTAGGAGAGTTGGGTGTTTTGTTTTCCGTGGGAAAAGATGGTGAATTCTTTAATATAGGATATCCATTTAAAGACCAGCTCATGTCAACCTGGTTTAAAGATGAAATTATAGGTGATTTAGGTATAAAAGAAGAAGATAAGAGAGGCTACAGCTATAATTTTAGTCTTGAAGGAGATGAATTTAATATAATGATACTTTCCCTTCTTTTACAGAATAACTTGGATAAAGAAAATTTTAGAGTTCAAGAGTTACTTGAAGAGGAAATTTTATCACAATTAAATAAAGAAAATATCTTCAATCTGAATTTTGAAAAATATAAAGAAAACTACGATGAAGGCAAATTGAATGAAGTTGTTAATAAACTTGTGGATAAAGAGGTACTGGAAGCAACTGGGGATAGATTTAAAGTTAAAGATGAAATATCCAATGCATTCGAAATAGATAATATAAGAGATATAGTAGAAATCTCTGAAATAACTCCTTTTATGAGGGGTAAAAATCTTTACATTACAAACAAAGGATATATGTTTATTGAACCTGTTGTATCTCCAGAACCTGAGTGGAATATAAGTCTTGAAGGACTGAAGACCTATCCTTATAGCTTGTTTGAAAAATCCCTTGATTTTAGTTATATCAAACCAAGTGATAAGCTTAAGGAAGAATTGAAGAATCATATGTAAGAACGGTAACTGTAAATGAGTTAATAAAGTATTACAAATATTCTTGTTTATGAAATAAATTTTAGCAGGGCTCATGCAAATCTTTACCGGGAGATTAAAGAACGATTGGTTATAAAGAGACTGCCCGACGAAGGAAGAATCTAAGAATTATAGTTACAAATTTGTAGCAGGAAATATTTTTTTCGAAGCTACCTCTTTATGCTTATTAATAAGTAGACTATACTATTATTGGTTTTAAATTTAATACATGATATAATTACAGATATGAACTGCCGGGGGGTATTGATAATATGAGAGATGGATTTAAAAACGGATTTGATCCTAAATCGGAGATTCTTTATAAACAGGAATCAATAGAAAGGAAAGCAATCCAAACTAGAAAAACATTTATTGTTTTTATGCTAATCTTTTTATTATTCGTAGCCTTTGATATTTTTTTAAATGTCAATAATTTCACATATTTTTCACTATTAAGATATGCATTATTACCAGCACTTTTCATAATTACTATTATCTTAAGTTATATAGATTTTTTTGTGAAATTTTATCAGAAAATTATATTGATTAATCTTATTACCATGGGCTCAACTGCAGCAATTATGTTAATACTCTACCCAAATAATTTTTCGTACTATGGTGGTATTTTTTTGATTATTTTTTCTGGATACTTAATTCTTGAAATGGATTTTGCCTATGCTACCACTGGAGGTTGGTTTATCTCACTTATATATATAGTAGGTTTTTATATTTATCATGAAGAGCTTAACCAACAGCTTATTTTCCCCTCCCTTTTTTTTATTAGTGCAAATATTTTAGGAATGATAGGTAGTTATAATATTGAAAAAGCAAGTAGAAATAGTTTTCTTAAATTTCAAAAAATCCAAAAATACAGCGAAGAATTAAAAGAAAAAGTTGATGTTCAAGTAAATGAAATAAATAACCTTCACATGGAGTCAGTATTTGCTCTGGCAAAACTTGTTGAAACAAGAGATAAATTTACTAGCGACCATATAGAAAGAGTAAGTATTCTTTGTAAAATTACAGCAGAGGGTATTGACCCCGAACACTTCTTCTCTGAAACTTTATCAAGAGAGAAATTCATAGAAACTATAGAAATAGCAAGTATTCTTCACGATATTGGAAAAGTATCAGTAGAAGATTCAATTCTTAACAAGAAAGATAAATTAACTTCAGAAGAATATTCCAAAATGAAGAGTCATACCGTTATTGGTGCTGATATTTTGGAAAGTGTTAGAAAATTTCATATTAAAAATCAATATATTAATATGGGAATAGACATTACAAGACACCATCATGAAAGATGGGACGGCAAAGGTTATCCTGATGGAATAAAAGGCAAGGATATCCCCTTGTCGGCACGAATTATGGCAGTTGTAGATGTCTACGATGCATTAACTACTGAGCGACCTTATAAGAGAGCATATACCCATGAAAAGGCTATTCATATCATGCAAATGAATTCAGGAACTCAGTTTGACTCCTATGTTTTTGAAACTTTTAAAGAACAGGTCGAAAGATTACTACTTGAAAATAAATTTATCAAAGAAAATAGTGCTATTATTAGTTATCAACGTTCTAAATAACTTACATACGTATACATATGCAAAGCTTTACCTAGAGATTGAAGAACGATTGGTTATAAAGCGACTGCCCGACGAAGGAAGAATCT
>CAZNLP010000236.1:0-2447 GCA_964574015.1 uncultured Clostridia bacterium
CTGCTCTTGTAAGTTCTTTATCTAATTCCAGTCCTTTTTCTGTACCTTTTAAAATTCCAAGTTCTTTCAAAGCTTCTCCGTAGAAATCTTTATCATATCTATCTATATCTATTAACTCCTTTAATCTGCTTTCTACTTCTTCTCTTTTACTGCTAATTTCCTCATCATCTTGTTCAGGTTCCTCCGTTGGTTCACCGGTACTGTTTTCCGTTTCAAATTCTACAAAAAATATCACTTTATCCTGATTTGTATCTTCAAGCTCTTCAGAAAACTTTAATAAATCAAAAATGTATTTATTATCTTCTACTATATTAGCATTGTGGTCTACAACTTTATAGTCAGTTGTAACTGCATACTGAATTTTAGCTCCAGTTGCTTCTAATATAGTCATCATCTGCTCATCATTTTCTATACTTTCTTCATTTTCTAAAGATTCTTCTTCTGGAGTTAAATGAATTTCAAATCTTTTGTTGCCGTTAGGTAGGTCAACTAATATCATCTCATCTTCGCTGTTTTCTTTTTCGTTCATCTCTGTTAGGAAACTCTGCATATTCTGGATTTCTACAGTAGCCTTTTCACCTTTAAAGTTGTATCCTTTATCCATATACTCTACAGCTTCCGTGCTTGTAGTTACTCCTTCTATGCCTTCGAAATCTTCATCTTCGAAAATTGTAAGAGAATCAGTTTCTACTTCCATCTCTGAATCCATTTCTTCATCAAATAAGTCTGTATTCTGTGCTATTAAAATTTCAAACCTTCCTGTACCATCTTTGTTGATATCTATTCCTACTTCCATCTGAATACATCCCGTTAGCACCATCACTAATGCTATCATGACAGCCACTAATGTTATTTTTCTTTTATAACTTTTTCTTACTCCCATTTTTTACCACCCTTTTTTTATATTTAATTTTTTTCTTACTACTCTACTACTACACCGGTACCCGAGGCCGTAACCATAAGCATACTACCGTTTTGACCAAGTACTTCATAATCAATATCTACTCCGACAATAGCATTACATCCCATTCTTCTTGCTCTTTCTTCCATTTCTTTTAGAGCTGCCTGCCTTGCTTCGATTAATTCTCCTTCATAAGAATTAGATCTTCCTCCAAAGAAGTTTGTAAGGCCTGCTGCAAAATCCTTTACAAAGTCAACTCCTGCTATAACTTCTCCAAAAATAACTCCCTTGTAATCTACAATTTTCTTCCCCTCTACTGAAGGGGTTGTTGTAACTATCATGATTTTCCTCCTGTGTATCTGTATTTACTATAATTATACAATAAAAATATGCTATTCAAAATTAAATTTATATTAATTTTCATAACATCATCTTCAACCTCATCGAAAGTAGTTTGAGACATTTCTATTTCTTAAACTTATATTTTCTATAAAATTGTATCATAAATTAATATCAATATGTACTTAACCTTTTATTTTTTAACTATTATCCAGCATCTTTAAAGTAGCTGAATAAATTAAAATATGTTGTTGAAAGGAGCATTACATGATAAGGTGTATAAGATTATTTAAATTCTAGGCAACCCACTAGTAAATGATGAAATTTAAAGTAGTCGTAGAATTAATGTAATATGTGCTAGTACTAAATGTAAAATAAATTTAGGAGGAAGAAAATTTGAAAAAACCAATGATATTATTTCTTCTGATTCTCGTAGCCCTTGTAGCATACAACGGTATATATACGATTAAATCAGGAGAAGAAACTGTCGTTACAAGATTCGGAGAATATACAAGAACAGAAACGCAAGCAGGGTTAAAATGGAAAATTCCCTTGATAGAGCAAAAATATACAGTAAATGTTGCAGAAATCAGACGTATGGAATTTGGATTTACAACAACGAAAGATGTAGCGCCTGGCTCGCTACCCTCTTACGATAGAAGCCTTAGTAACGATCCTTTGATGCTTACGGCAGACGAAAATCTTGTCAACGTCGAGACCATAGTGCAGTTTAGGATTTCCGACAGCAAAAAATTTCTTTTTAATGTGGACGACCAATTGGGAACGCTCAATACAGTCGCTGTGTCCACAATCAGGAGAAGCATAGCAAACAACGTCCTTGATGAGGTTCTAACAGACAACAAAGTTGGAATACAGCAAGAGATAAGAGACGATTTGCAGGGAATTTGCGACAGTTATGGAATAGGTCTTCAGATAACCGCAGTTCAGCTTCAAGATGTTTATCCCCCGGAAGAAGTTGATGACTCATTCAAGGATATTTCTAGGGCAAAGGCTGACAAGGAAAGCAAGATAAACGAGGCTGTCTCATATGAAAACAAAGTCATACCAGACGCCAGAGGTGAAGCTTCAAAGCTTATTTCCGAAGCAGAAGCTTACAAGGAAGACAGGATAAGAAGAGCAAATGGAGACGTAGCAAACTTCAACGCCGTATATGAAAAATACGTTTTAGGAAAAGAAGTTACAAGAA
>CAZNLP010000237.1:0-2445 GCA_964574015.1 uncultured Clostridia bacterium
AATTTCAGAAATACTTCTTCTTTCTCTTTTATTATCAAGCTCCGAAAGAATACCTACATAGGTTTTAATTTTTTTGCTTCTTTCATCTCTATCTCCCATAAGCGTCATATTACTGCCGAAAAGCATTTCATCTTTTCGCTTATTCCATATTCTTCCTTCCCAAAAATCTTCCTTATTAACTTTTTTATGAATTTTTCTGAAAAAATCCTGATTATGTCTGTTGGATTTTAAGATATCAATGTTTTTACCCAAAAGCTCTTCTTCATTATATCCGGTCATTTCTTTCAAAGCTTTGTTAACATATGTAATATTGTAGTTAGAGTCGGTTATAAATACGCCATCGTTCGAATTATCTGACACCATTCTTATTGTACTTAAGTTTTCTTTATTTTTTGTGAAATAGTAGTACAACCCTACAATAATAAGCAATCCTAAGGAAACTGTTGTTAAGGAATATGTATGAAGATTATTTATATTTATTATTGAGTCCTGCCTAAGAATTGGTATATTTTTATCTTCAAAGGAAGAAACTATGTACCATTTATTATTAGAATTTATACTTTCTTCATTAGTAAATAATTCCAAACCAGCAACACAGTAATTTTTTCCATTAATATTAAAGTAATCACCCAGTGCTTCGCCGCTCTTTATTCGCTGCCATAAAATAGGATTATCAACTTTTACAGTTTCATCTTCCTTTCCAGCAAACATAAATCCGAAAGTTTCTCCCACACCTTCTGAAAAATAATATCCTTCACTGTTTATAAGATAAGTTCTAATAAAGGCTTCTTCTCCTGTATACTCTTTGAATATATCTATCAGATTTTCTCCTTGATAGTTTATTACTAAAATACCTTCTCTTTTCCCATTATTATCAAAGACTGGAGTTGCAAATCTTATAGAAGGATTGTACGGTTCTTCTACCTCTTCATCCTCCATATTTAAATCAAGAGGAGATATATACACCTCTCCTTCAGTTAAATTTTCGGCATGTTGAAAGTAGTATCTTCCCTGCTTTTCCTGAAGCTGATCTTCATCTGCCATGTAAGGCTCTCCGTATAAAGAATTATTAACTCTTAAAACTTCCTGTCCTTCATTATTTATGAATCTTATTTGATCAAATTCTTTTTTGTTTTTTGCCATTCTTAAAAATAATCCTTTAAGTTTTTCCTTATAATAGTTGGCACTTAAATTTACAAAATCATCCATCTCTTCAGAATCTCTAATAACCATCAAGTCTTCAATGTTTGATTCCATTTTTGTTTTTATTATATACTCAACTGTATCTATCTTCTGTTTTTGTTCTGAGACTATCAGTCTTTTTGTAGTTTCAATTTCTAGGTCAGATATATAGTCAACTAAAATATAAGTACCTATAATTATAGGTATTAAAATTACCAAATATATTTTTATTATATTTTTAAGGTCTTTTTTATTAATTTTTTTAAACATTAAAATAACTCCTAAGAATACTTCATAATGTGATTATATCATAATACAAAAAAATAAAAATGATTTTTTTCTTTACAATTATATGCTTAAGTGCTTTATTTGTTAAGTTAAAATCACATATTTTTTTCTTATCTGTAATAGTTATCGGATATGTGGTAAATTTCTTAAGAAATAGTTTTATTCTATAGAATCAAAGATATTGATTATAGTTTCTAAACTGTTATTCAAATTAGAAATTTCATCATTTGATAAGTCTTGAATTTTTTTATAAAAGGAATTTCTTACGTCTTTTCTTTCTTTAGACATAATTTTTCTACCTTTTTCAGTTATGGTGAGAATTATACTTCTTCTATCTTTAGGATTAGATTTTCTTTCTAAGTATCCTTCTTCTATTAAATCATTGTATAGTTTTGTAAAGTTAGATTTTTTTACTTTTAATTTTTTTATGTAGTACTTCATAGGCATACCACTTTTATTTCTCACAAGAATAAGAAGGTTTATCTTTTGTCTGCTTAGACCTCCTTTTTTTATTCCGGAAAAAACCCTTCTTTGTAGGTATGGTATGTTTTCTATTAGTCTATCTGCTAATTCCAATTTGTCTTTAATAGTATTTAGGTTGTTTTTCTTCACAAAAGGCCTCCAAATTAAAAAAATCTTCTAAAAAATGGCTAAATTTCAATAGTTATATTTTATAACTGTTATATATTATAACTAAATTTAGACCTTATGTAAAGTAAAGAACTGCATATTATTCTGATTTTTTCTGTCATTCCGACGTCAGGAGGAATCTTAAAGCACAGATCCTTCAATGATAGATTCGTACTGGTAATTTCAGAACGACAAAGCTGACCAGAAGAACCGTCCCCTTGGTTAAGCAATTTTTATCCAGATAATCTCAGGATGACTTTAGTGTTATACACAAAAAAAATGGTGCTTTTACACACCATTTTTTTAAAGAGGGTTAATTAAAATTTAGTACTTACCAAAATCCTC
>CAZNLP010000238.1:0-2438 GCA_964574015.1 uncultured Clostridia bacterium
TAGTACTAAAACATCTTCAGGTTTTTCTATATCTAAGGATTTAAGTTCCGAGTCGTCTACGTCTATTTCATAGTCTTTGTATATTAGTGCCGGAGATATAAGTATAAATCCCACACCTTTTTCTTTTTTTGCTTCCATTATTTGAAAGGGACTGTCTTCTCCACCATAGTTTGCTATAATGTACTCTTTATAGTCTCCAAATCCGTAAATTCCCTTTTCGAAATAATAGGTGTATTCCTCCATATTTTTATCCATAAATTTAATACCTTCTTTCTATCTTAGAAAATCAACCAGAGTAGGTTGTATAATATTTGCCCCTACCTTTAAAGCGGCATTGTAAACCATTTGGTTGGTTTGATAATCTATTACCGCTTCTTCTATATCTATCTCGCTAACTTTAGACTGAAGTTCTTCTAAATTATTTTTATTTTCAAATATTTGATCTTCCAGCATGTTAAGATTGGATATTTTTGCTCCTACTGAAGATCTGGTAACCTGTAAATCGTCAAAATATCCTGTAACGTCTGATAAAAATTCATTCAAATCTCCCGGGTCTCCAGGATTTCTTAATTTATTACTTATATCATCTAATAATTTGAATAAATTATCATCTCCGGAACCAACTATTTCTAAAGCCGACAATGATACGTCTACCTTTGTACCTTTACCAGTGTTGTAGTCCATTGACTGTGATAGTAATTCATCAATGGTGGGATCACTTGTATCGGATAAGGATTTAATTGTTTCTCCATTATAGAGGTATATCTTATCACCATCACCGTCTACTCCCGCTCCCTTTGTTATAGGAGTAGTTGATGTATTGTATCCTCCAAAAATATATTTTCCTGCATAGTCTTTGTTTAGCAGGGATATTATATTTTCTTTTGTTGCATCTACAACTTCCGCCATAGATTTTCTGTCGTTTTCATTATATGTTTCATTAGAAGCCTGCTGCAGTACTTCCTGAACATTTACTAAAGAGTCTGATATATGACTTATAGCTGACTCCTGCTCATCTAGTACCGTTACAGCCTGCTTTATATTTGATTCGTAAAGATCCGCTCTTTGAAGTTCAGCTTTGATATCCATGCTTTTTACAGCGTTAATCGGGTCATCGGAAACTTTAAAGAAGGCTTTTCCTGTGGATACCTGCTTATGAGAATATGCCATATCATTGTAAAGCTTATTTAAATTTGATAAAAACTGTCTGCTCATCATTTTATTAGAAACTCTCATAGCTCCTCCTTTACCTAACCATATTTACCAAGGTTTCCATCATTTCGTCTGCTACTGTGATGACCTTGGCTGCTGCATTGTATGCCTGCTGGTACTGAACCATATTTATCATTTCTTCATCTATTGAAACTTCTGAAACTGCAAGCTTTTCACCTTCTATAAAATCTGTAAGTTCCTGCTGGCTTCTCATCCTGCTGTCGTAGTAGTTTTTATTAATTGCCATATCTGAGATGGTTTTTTGGTAGAATTTTTCAAAATTTGGAATAGTCTTAGTACTGTCAGCACCGGTACCATACTCTACATCTATAGAAGTTCTATCTCTAAGTTCTAAAAATTCAATCCCATTTTTACTGTTTCCCCAGTTTACATCAGTTATCGGTTCATTTGATAAAGCTATGTTGTAGCCACTATCCAATAATTCTGTAGAGACTCTAACCTCTAAAGCTGCAGTTACTTCATCATCAACAGGTTCAAAGAAATTAATATCTGTTTGACTCCCGTTTTCACCGTAGGGAATTGTATGTCCAGCTTTATTTATTTCATTAAATTCTTGTACCATACCTTTTGCCAGAATGTTTAGTTGATCTAAGTAGTATGGGATTCCTTGATTTCCCTGCTTTTCACCGTCTCTGGTATCCATTAATGCTTTAAGCTTTCCAGATTGAGGTTTTACTTCACTGGTTGTACCTTCCCAGTATATAACGTTATCGTGTTCTCCTGTGTAATCATTATATTGACCAGATTCTACTTCCATATATTTAACATGGCTTCCACTTATTACTGAAGTCCCGGCAGCATTAACTACCAGTTTACCGCTAGAATCTTCAAAAGATTCTATGTTTACGTATTCGGAAAGTTCATCTATGAGCAGATTCCTTTCGTCTCTCAGGTCGTTGGCCTGAGTTCCTTTAAGTTCGTAGTTGTATATGGTTTTGTTCAAATCATGAACTCTTTCCAGAATGCTGTTTACCTGGTCTACACTCATGTCTATTACGTCGTTGATTTCTTTTTGATATTCTACAAGTTCTGTGGCTACAGTTCTTATAGAATCGGTAAGTTTTACTGCGTTTTGTACAACAGTCTCTCTGTAGGATGCTTCCTGGGCATTGTTGGTGAGTTCTTCCATAGATACAAAAAAATCCGACAGGGATTGATTAATTCCATGGTCAGAAGGCTCTCCAAATATATTTTCTATATAAGTT
>CAZNLP010000239.1:0-2413 GCA_964574015.1 uncultured Clostridia bacterium
TAGGACCTCTTCAAAATACCACTAGAGAGCAAGCTATAGTTCTAATGAAAAGAACTTATGAAAACTATGCTGATTTAGAAGAAGAGGAAAAAACAGTAGATGATACAATAAAAGAAGAATTAGGCGTGATAACCACCTACAAGCCTACTTTATCAATAACTAGCGAATATCTTAAATATAAAGGTATAAAAGAAGACGATCTGGTTTTTCCAAAATACGACGAGAGACTCATCCTTCAAGATGATTCCTTTTCAACCTTTATAGACAAATCTGTAAACAGTAAACATTTATTTAAATACAAATTAGACAATGCAGCTTCAGCTTCTAAGGTAGTATGGCAGGTATCTACATCACCATTTTCGGGTTTTTCTAAAAGTTGGAAGACTCCTATTGGTCTTGTAGGTAAAGGAGAAGTAAGTGCTTCTTCAGGAGAATTTTTAGTCGACTTTTCAAATCTAAAAACTACTTCCTTTTCACTAATTAACTTAAATACATCCAACTTTACCTTAATATCCTCTCAGTATAAACCTATCCCACAGGAGCAGAAAATCTACTACGTAAGAGCAGTCCCTGTAAATTCTCTTGGTAGTCCTATTGGAGATCCTGGTGATGGTATAGCTGTGCTTTTTGGAGAAAAAGTCGTAGATGTATATCCAAACCAAAAAATTACTTCTAGCTTTCAGTTGTGGACTCCCTTATCAAGTACGGGAACTTATACAGGAGAAAATCAAGATAGACCTTTTTATAGAAATGTTGTAGGAGTTGATCCGAGGAATAACGAAAACAGGTTGTTTCACTTTCATGATTTAGATAGCAATTATTCAAAGATAGCTATTCAGATATCAACTGAAGAATTCCCGGAAACAGGTGGCCAGTGGCCTGATACTCCTAACACTATATATGAAAAAGAATATACATTACCAATTAATACTATATACCCTGACTATCCAAATAGTGTATTTATAGATTTTACGAAATTTGCTGTATCTCCATCTGAAATGGAAGAAGGAGAATACGTGAAATACTACTTAAGAGGAGTAGCTGTAAGGAATTCTATAAAACCTGGAGCATATGAAGTTAATTATTCAGAGCCTATTACAATAGAATACGGATACAGTGATTTTGAGGGTTGGTACAACGACAGTCCTTATGACAGAGTTGAAACTTTAAACTACTCTTTACCAAATTTAGAGATTTTAGAATATACTCCTATAAAATGGCAGGCAAATAATTATTTCCACTACTACTACGTATATAGAGTACCAAAGGCAAATGAAATAACCTGCTACTGGAAAAACAACGAAACCGGATATGTTCTAATGCCATATAAATTACATGAAGCCTACTACAAACAGCTAGGGATAGATACTGCCGGAGAATACGAAACGCAAATAATTCCTAAGGTTTTAACAGTAGGTACTAAGGTTTATTTTCCACCTCCTAAAGAAGAGCAAAAATCCTGGTATCAACAACTCTACGAAGGAATAGTAAATTTCTTTAAAGATTTAGTTAATATTGTAAAAGATATAACTAATCAAGTAAGCGCTGCTTATGCTAACTTAAAAAGTGACCTTATAGCTTACGTAGTAGATTTATGCCCGGTGGATGCATTAAAAGGACCTTTTAAAACTGCTCTTGAAGGTATGGTAAACGCCGGTTTGATGAGCATAGGTATTCCTCCTACCTTACCTAATTTTGATGAACTCTCAGAAATGAGCATGGAATATTTCACTGAAGTAGTTTTGACGGAAACAGGAATACCTCAAAATGAATGGACTGAAGATCTAGTTGAAGACGTTACCAATGCTATATTAACAGAAGTAGATAAGTCTACTCAATATGCAGATGTCAATCCTTTAAATGTTGGATTTTTAAAATTGGATCCTGACTATCTATACCGACCGGGTTATGTAGATATTAAAATATCAAATAACACAACTAAACCTTCTGTTCCGGGTACATTTGATTTATATACAACTTTTGAAATGGATTATTACAATAAAATAAATGCTATTAATTCTCTAAACCTCTCAGTTCCATCTAACTACAGCTACAACTCTGATGCCGGTTTTACAGCAACCACAAGTTATAGAGAGCACTTTGAGTACGGACTTAACGACTACAGTGTCAACTATGTTCAAGGTTATAAGGCAATATATGATGTGTTTGATCCAAGAATCGGTGTGAAAGTACCAAAACTAATGCCTAATACCAATACCACTGTAAGAGTTTATCTAAATCCATACAGCGGAGCTGAATTTACGAGATATCCTGATGGTGAATATATTATGAATATCGACTTTGAAAATATGTACTTCAACAACGGTAACAAAAATTTTACATATTTTAACCTTCAGGGAAGATTCCCAACTGCTGAAGAATTTCTACTTCAAGACGGAAATATAATCTATCT
>CAZNLP010000240.1:0-2403 GCA_964574015.1 uncultured Clostridia bacterium
GAGATATTTCAACTACTCAAAAGATTTCTGAAGATATAATCAAAACAAGACTTGAGAGAATTCAGGGTGTTGCTTCTGTAGATATAGGTGGAGGATTTGAACAGGAAGTACAGATAGAATTAGATCAAAATAAAGTTCAGGGATTCAACTTAACGTTAGACTATGTTTCACAAATACTAATGTCAGATAACATTAATTTGCCTGGAGGAGAAGTATATAAAGGTAATCAAGAACTAAATGTTAGAACTATAGGAGAATACGACTCTCTTCAACAAATAAAAAATGCAAATATACCTCTACAAGCTGGGGGCAGTGTAAGGCTTGGTGATATAGCTAATGTAAATTTAACTAATTCAGACAAAGATATTATTTCTAGATTAGACGGTGAAGATACAATTGAAGTTACAATAATGAAGCAGTCTGGAGTTAACACAGTAAACATATCAAATCAAATTAATCAAGAACTAGAAAAACTTCAGCAGGAATACGGTAATGTTACAATAAATAAAGTATTCGACCAAGCGGATTATATAAACTTTGCTATAGGGAATATGGCTAGAAATGCTTTGTTAGGTGGATTTTTAGCGATAATAGTACTACTGTTGTTTTTGAAAAATTTCAAATCAACTTTAATAATAGGTTTATCGATGCCAATTTCAATTATATCAACCTTTATTTTAGTATATTTTGCTGACGTTACTTTAAATATGATGACTTTAGGTGGTATAGCCCTTGGTATAGGTATGCTTGTAGACAACTCCATAGTTGTACTTGAAAATATATATAGATATAGAACGGAAGGATATGGAGTAAAAGAAGCTTCTGTTTTGGGAGCTAACGAAGTTGCAGCAGCTGTTACAGCTTCAACCCTTACTACTATAGCTGTGTTTTTACCTATAGTTTTTGTTGAAGGTATTACATCAACAATATTTAAAGAACTGGCAATGACAGTTACATTCTCATTAATTAGTTCATTAGGGGTAGCTTTAACACTAATACCAATGCTTTCTGCAAATATATTGAAAATCAAAAATATTAAAATAGATGTGGACAAAGAAGAAACAGGAGTAATTGAAGAAAAAGGATTTATAAACAGGATCAGAAGAGGATATAAGAAAGGGTTAAATAAAAGTCTAAATCACAGATTACTGGTTTTTATATTGATGATGGTTATATTTGTAGGTAGTGCATTTTCACTTACAACTGTAGGATCAGCATTTCTCCCTGCTTCAGATGAGGGTCAGATAGATATCACTATATCTTTGCCAAATGGTTCTGAGTTAAATGAAACGGACAATGTAGTAAAAGAAATAGAAGAAATTTTAAAAGATGTTGAAGAAATAGATTATGTTTACTCAAGCGTCGGCGGAGGAGGGACAGGAATGAATATGGGTGGTTCCAATACAAATTCCGCTAGTATGATGGTTATGCTAAAAAATCTTGATGAAAGAGAAAAATCTTCTTTTGACCTGGCTGATGAAATAAGAAATATGGTTAAAGATGTACCGGGAGCAGAAATAGGTGTATCACCTGCATCATTTATGATGGCTGGAGCAGGACTTGCCGGGGGAGGACTATCAATAAGTATAAAAGGTGATGATATTGATACTTTAGAAACTTTGAGTAACGACTTTAAAGAAATTGTAGAAAATGTCTCGGGAACTAGAGAAGTTGAAACATCAATCTCAGAAGGAGTTCCAGAAGTAAGAGTAAGGATAGACAAGGATAGAGCAGCTAGATACGGCCTTACTACTGGACAAATAGCAAACACGGTTAGAAATACATTGTCAGGTAAAACTGTTACAACCTTTAAATATAATAATGAAGAACTTGATGTTGTTATTAAAGGAGATGAAAGATACAAAGAAAGCATATCTGCTCTTGAGTCTCTACCTTTAACTGGACCGACTGGAGCTATAGTACCATTAGAGCAGGTAGCAGAAGTTTACCTGGATAGAGGACCGATAAGCATACAAAGAGAAAATCAGTCAAGGGTAGTTTCTGTAAATGCAGATACCTACGGAAGAGATGTAGCAAGTGTAAGTGAAGAAATAGAGACTCAACTTGCTGATTATACTATGCCTCAGGGTTATACCTACAGCTTTGGAGGAGAGGTAGAACTTATAGAAGATGCTTTTAACGATCTTATTATAGTACTTCTTTTAGCTATACTACTAGTATATATGATACTGGCAGCCCAGTTTGAATCTTTAATGTATCCATTTATAATAATGTTTACAGTACCTTTGGCTTTATCCGGTGGATTTTTAGGATTGGCTATTACAGGAGTAGATATAAGTATAGTTTCTATTATAGGATTCATAGTCCTTGTAGGTATTGTGGTAAATAACGCTATCGTACTTGTAGACTACATTAACAAGAGAAGAGATATGGGAGAAAGTA
>CAZNLP010000241.1:0-2386 GCA_964574015.1 uncultured Clostridia bacterium
GTTATAATTTCACTGGCTAGTAGTATAGGATCTACAACCTTATCAGGCTTGCCAGCATGTCCACCCTTTCCAACTATTTTAATTTCAAAAATGTCCGGGGAAGACATTATGGGACCTTTTTTTAATCCAATAGTGCCGGTACCTATTTCGGGCCAAATGTGACTGCCTATTATTAAATCTACTTTTGGATTATTCAAGGCTCCATCTTCAATCATTTCTTTTGCACCGCCAATGCTTTCTTCAGCAGGCTGAAATATAAACTTGATATTACCTTTTAATTGGTCTCTGAATTCACTTAATACCATAAGAGATCCTATTAAAAAAGTCATATGTGAATCGTGTCCGCAAGCATGCATTACTTGATCATTGGTCGATTTAAAAGGTAAACCAGTTTCTTCCTTAATATTAAGGGCATCCATATCTCCTCTAAAGGCGATAGTTTTTCCTGGTAGCTTACCTTCCAATGTAGCACAGATACCAGTTCCTTTTATATTAGAATTGATTTCTACATCATATTTATCTAATAAACCAAGAATATATTTTTTAGTATTAAATTCTTTTGTACTTAATTCAGGATTTTCATGTAGATATCTTCTTATTTCTACAAATTCAGGATATAATTGTTCAACTCTTTTATTAATTATACCTATATAGTTTTTTTTATCCATTTATTAACCACCTCGGCTTTAATAATATATTGTAGCAATATTCATGCCATAAAAAAATTGGTGATTTAGGTAGTATAATGAGAAATTTTTGCTAAAATCCTTAAATATATGTATAAACCGTCTAAACATATAGACAGTTAATACAGTATATAGGTAAGTCTGCAGACAAATTAAGGCAAATGTACGGAATATATACACAAAATCCTTTTTTATGTAGTGTAAAATAATTTAAAAATTGGCATAAATATTGCTATATATATTACTAAACATGAGAAAGGAGAGCATATGTTTAAAAAGAAAGAAGAAGTGCAGGAATATATAAAAAGTGAAAATATAGAAATCATAGACTTTAAAATAGTAGACATGGTAGGAAAGTGGCATCATCTCTCTATAACAAAAGAAAAATACGACGAAGAAATATATAAAAAAGGAATAGGATTTGACGGATCGAGCTACGGATTTAAAAGCGTAGAAAAATCAGACATGGTATTCATACCGGACATAAGTACAGCCTTTATAGACCCCTTTGCAAAGGTAAAAACCCTAGTAATGATATGCAACATGTACACAATAGAAAAAAGGGGTTTAAAAAGATACGAAGATGACCCTAGATACATAGTAGAAAAAACAAAAAAACTACTAAAAGAAAAAGGTATAGCAGACCAATGTGAACTAGGCCCGGAATTTGAATTTTACGTACTAGACCATATATCCGTAAAAAACGAAAATGGAAATATGTACGTAAACATAGACTCAAAACAATCCCCCTGGAATTTGGAAAAAACCCAGGAAGAAAATTTGGGAATAGTAACACCAAAGGAAGGAGCATACCACCTGGACAAACCCTTTGACTCAAGTTCAGACTTTAGAGACAAGGTAAGCCTTCTTCTTGAAAAAGCAAACATACCAATAAAATACCACCACTCGGAAAATGGAAGTCCGGGACAGGTAGAAGTAGAAGTAGACTTTGCAGATATAGAAGCTATGGCAGACAGGACCATGATAATAAAATATTTTCTAAGAAACCAGGCATATAAGGAAGGTAAAACCATAACCTTCATGCCAAAACCTTTCTCCTTTGAAGCGGGAAACGGATTTCACATACACTTTAAAATGAAAAAAGAGGGCAAATACATTTTCTACAAAGAAGGAGGATACTCAGACCTAAGTGACACAGCCATATATGCCATAGGAGGAATACTAAAACATGCATCGGCAATAATGCCCTTCTCAAACCAGAGCACCAACTCATACAAAAGACTGGTACCGGGATACGAAGCACCAGTAAGGGTATGCTATGCAACGGCAAACAGGAGTGCAGTAATAAGGATACCGGGATATGCAGTAGATGAAGACGAAAAAAGATTTGAAGTAAGATCACCCGATGCTATGTGCAACCCATATCTGACCTATGCAGCATTTTTACTGGCAATGATAGACGGAATAGAAAACAAAATAAACCCGGAGAAGCTGGGATACGGACCCTACGATGTAAACCTATACGATCTAAATGAAGAAGAACAAAAGAAAATCAAATCCCTACCGACAAACCTGATAGAAGCATCACAAGAGCTATTAAGAGACAAAGAATTTTTAACAAAAGACAAAGTATTTTCAGACAACCTAATCAACAACCAAGTTAAAAGAATAAAAGAAGAACACAACTACATATCAAAACTTCCTCACCCTGAGGAGTTTAAATTATATTATAATAATTA
>CAZNLP010000242.1:0-2347 GCA_964574015.1 uncultured Clostridia bacterium
AAATTATTATAAGTTGAATTATCATACACGCCTGAAGAATTATAATAATCAAAAATCTCTTGATAAGAAAGAGGGTAAATATTAAGACTAAAATACCTTCCTGTTAAATACGTAGACAACTCTCCAGATAGCATTTTTGAATTAGAACCTGTAATATATATATCTACGTTATAATCAACATTTAAAGAATTTATGATTTTCTCAAAATTTTTCACCTCTTGAATCTCATCTAAAAATATATAGTAAATCAAATCATCTTTAATTTTTGATGAAATAAATTCATATAAAACTGTAGAATCTTTTAATTTATCAGTTTTCATAGATTCAAAATTAATACTAATAATATTATCTTCTGAAATTCCTCTATCTTTGAGTTCCTCCTGTATTAGGAGTAAAAAAGTAGACTTACCAACCCTTCGCATTCCTGTTATTACCTTTATTAAAGGATCATTAATCAAAGGGATTATTTTATCTAAATAAAGTTTTCTTTTTATCATTTGGACCACCTCATATTAAGTATAACTAAAAAATGTCTTCCATACAAGACAAAAAACCAAAAAATAAAAAAAATGTCTTCTATACTGGACAAAATAATAATAATAACTCGAAAAGTCTTTTATAGAAGACAAAATTTTCTTTTGTATTTCTTGACTAAAATAACAAAATAATATAAAATTAACATCGTTAAAGACTATATATTAATTAAATAAGAAAGCTGAAAGGCCAAAAAAAAAACCCTTTTTTTTGGACCTTTTTTATTTGGAGGTAAATACATGACGAAGTATATTTTTGTTACAGGAGGAGTAGTATCCTCACTTGGTAAAGGAATTACAGCAGCATCCTTAGGACAGCTACTTAAAGCAAGAGGACTAAAAGTCACTCTTCAGAAATTCGACCCATATATAAATGTAGACCCGGGAACTATGAGCCCCTACCAGCACGGCGAAGTATATGTAACCGATGACGGAGCGGAAACTGACTTAGACCTTGGACACTACGAAAGATTTGCAGATGTCAATTTGACTAAATACAGTAGCATCACCACAGGTAAGGTATACAACTCAGTTATATCTAAGGAAAGAAGAGGAGACTATCTGGGAGCTACAGTACAGGTTATCCCTCACATCACAAACGAGATCAAAGACAAAATCAAAAGAGTAGGAAAAGCTCAGGAAGCCGATGTAGTTATCACAGAAATAGGCGGTACTGTAGGAGACATCGAAAGTCTTCCTTTTATGGAAGCTATAAGACAGATGAAGCACGACGTAGGCAAAGACAATGTCATATATATTCATGTAACCTTAATACCATATCTATCCAAGGCCGGAGAATTAAAAACCAAACCTACCCAGCACTCGGTAAAAGAACTTAGAAGCATAGGTATCCAACCGGATATCTTAGTTTGTAGAGCAGAAAGAAGCCTAAACAAAGGAATAAAAGAAAAAATAGCACTATTTTGCAACGTAGATAGCGACGACGTAATAGAAAACACTGATTCCGATAATTTATACGATATACCCTTGATACTTGAAAATGAAGGTTTAGCATCAAAAGTTTGCAGTCACTTTGGTCTTGAAGATAAAACTCCAGATCTAAAGGAATGGAAAACTATGCTTAAAAAAATGAGAGAAATAAAAGGAAGTGTAAAAATAGGACTGGTAGGAAAATATGTAGAACTAAAAGATGCCTATCTCTCTGTAGCTGAAGCACTAACTCATGCAGGTATAGAAAACGGAGTAGAAGTAGATATTGACTGGGTACACTCTGAAGATTTAAAAGAAGAAAACTACAAAGAAAGACTAAAAGGACTTGATGGAGTACTTATTCCTGGAGGATTTGGAGACAGAGGGATAGAAGGGAAAATTCTATCGGCTAAATTTGCCAGAGAAACCAAAACTCCCTTCTTCGGAATATGCTTAGGTATGCAGATGGCAGTAGTAGAATTCGGTAGAAGTCAACTTGGATTTGAAGGAGCAAACAGCTCAGAATTTGACCCGGAAACCCTATTTCCTGTTATAGACCTGATGCCGGAGCAAAAAGACATTGAAGACATGGGGGGGACTATGAGACTTGGACTCTATCCATGTAAAATATCCGACAACTCCAACTCAAAAGATGTATACAAAGAAGAGCTGATATATGAAAGACACAGACATAGATATGAATTTAACAATGAATACAGAAAACAGTTCCAGGAAAAAGGAATGAAATTCACCGGACTTTCTCCCGATGAAAGACTCGTAGAGATTGTAGAAATCGAAGACCATCCCTGGTATGTAGGTTGTCAATTCCATCCGGAATTCAAATCAAGACCTACAAGACCTCATCCGTTGTTCTACGGATTTGT
>CAZNLP010000243.1:0-2315 GCA_964574015.1 uncultured Clostridia bacterium
AAAGAAAATGAGAGATAACTGCATTGAAATTCCAAAAGTTGTAGATTGAGAGGTAGTCTATGTACAGTGTAAGAGATATAAAAAAAGGACTGAAGGAGAAGAAATTCTCTTCAGTTGAAATAGTAAAAGAACATTTAGATAAGATAAAAAAAGAAGATGAAAAAATTAAGGCATTTGTAACATTAAGAGAAGATGGGGCTTTAAAAGAAGCTGTTGAAGTTGATAAAAAAATTGCTTCAGGTGAAAAACTCAGACTACTTGAGGGTATACCAGTAGGTCTAAAAGACAATATGGCTACTAAAGGTTTAAAAACTACCTGCTCATCTAAAATACTTGAAGATTTTGTACCACCATACGATGCTGGAGCAGTAGTAAAGATAAAGGAAAAAGGTGGAATAATTCTTGGCAAGCTAAACATGGATGAATTTGCTATGGGTTCATCTAATGAAAACTCAGCTTTTTTTGACACGAAAAACCCATGGGATTTATCAAGAGTTCCGGGAGGTTCATCAGGCGGATCTGCAGCAGCAGTTTCAGCAGGCTTTGCGCCTATAAGCTACGGGTCAGATACTGGTGGATCCGTACGTATTCCAGCATCTTTTTGCGGTGTGGTAGGTCTTAAGCCTACCTACGGACTTGTCTCTAGATACGGACTTATTGCCCTTGCTTCATCCTTAGATCAGATAGGACCCTTTGGTAAATCTGTAGAAGATTGCATATACGGATTGGAGGGAGTGCAGGGCTTTGATGAAAAAGATAGTACATCTAAAGATGTAAAAATGTCGGATTATTTTGAAGAAATTAAAAAGGGTATCAAAGGACTCAAAGTAGGAGTACCGGAAGAATTTTTTGACCACGGTATAGATAAAGAAATAAAAGAAAAAGTAGAAGATAATATAAAAATATTGGAAAAACTAGGAGCTAATATAGAAAGATTTAGTCTTCCTATTACCGAAACCGGACTTTCTGCCTACTACATAATCTCATCAGCTGAAGCAAGCTCAAACCTTGGAAGATACGACGGGGTAAGATACGGTGTTAGAACTGAAGATTACAGAAGCTTTGAAGAACTCATAGTGAAGTCGAGAACTGAAGGATTTGGAGAAGAAGTTAAAAGAAGAATAATGCTTGGTACCTATGCCTTATCTTCCGGATACTATGATGCTTACTACAAAAAAGCTATGATATTTAGAAAGAAGGTAGAAAAACTTTTTGATGATGCTTTTGAAAAATACGATGTTGTTGTATCTCCTACTCTGCCTGTATTACCTTTTAAGTTGGGTGAAAAAAGAAGCAATCCTATGGAAATGTATCTTTCGGATACTTTTACTGTAAATATAAACCTAGCTGGTATCCCGGCGTTATCGCTGCCTGCAGGTTTTAGTAAAGAGGGACTTCCTATAGGAATGCAGTTTATTGGCGATAAATTTAGGGAGGACTTACTATTTAGATTTGCCTATGCATTGGAGCAGGAGCTTAAGCTGGACCTAAATCCTTATAAGGAGGGAAGATAATGGGTGCTTATGAAACGGTAATCGGACTGGAAATACATGTTGAACTTGGTACAAAATCAAAGATATTCTGCGGATGTTCTACAGAATTCGGAAGAAAAGCTAATGAAAATACCTGTCCTGTATGTATAGGACTTCCAGGAGTTATGCCCGTTCTTAATGAAAGAGTAGTAGAACTGGCAGTTAAAGCTGGACAGGTACTAAACTGTAAAATTAACAAGGTAAACAAAACCGACAGAAAAAATTATTTCTACCCTGATCTTCCTAAAGCATATCAGATATCTCAGTTCGATATGCCCGTATGTTCTGAAGGATACTTAGAATTAGGAGACGAATTTCAAGGAAAAAAAGTAGGAATTACGAGAATCCATATAGAAGAAGATGCAGGAAAGCTTATCCATTTGGAAGACGAAGATGTAACTCTTATTGATTACAACAGAGCGGGAGTACCTCTTATAGAAATAGTTACCGAACCGGATATAAGGAGTGCAGAAGAGGCTCATGATTTTCTAAAAAAGCTAAGAAATATGCTCGTGTATTCAGAAATTTCCGACTGTAAAATGGAAGAAGGTTCCTTAAGATGCGACGCCAATATTTCTATTAGAACAATTGGGTCCGATGTTTTAAACACTAAAGTAGAAATAAAGAACATGAACTCTTTTAAAGAAGTACATAAAGCACTTCTAAAGGAAGAGAAAAGACAGCTGGAACTTTATAGATACGGTGAAGAACATAAAATAGTTCAGGAAACAAGAAGATGGGATGCAGGAAAAGGTAGAACTATAACAATGAGAACAAAGGAAG
>CAZNLP010000244.1:0-2311 GCA_964574015.1 uncultured Clostridia bacterium
TTAAAACCTCCAATACCAGGAATTGATGCACCTAATATATTTACAATTTGGAATATTCCAGATACTGATGCTATAAAAAATTATTTAGATACAAAAAATGTTAAAAAAGCAACTGTAGTAGGTGGAGGATTTATAGGACTTGAGATGGCTGAAAATCTTAGAGAATTGGGATTTGAAGTATCTATTATTGAGTTAGCAGATCAGGTTATGGCACCTATGGACTATGAAATGGCACAAATCTTACACAAAAATATAACAACAAACGGTGTAGATTTAAGACTTAATGATGGAGTTAAAGAATTTAAGTATAATAACGGTATAACGGAAATTACATTAAACAGTGGAGATAAGTTAGATGCTGATATAGTTATTTTATCTATTGGAGTTAGACCAAATGGCCAGCTGGCAAAAGAATGCGGATTGGAAGTAAATAAAAAGGGTGGAATAGTTGTAAATGATAATATGAAAACTTCCGACAAAGATATCTATGCAGTTGGAGATGCTGTTGAGATAGAGGATTTTGTTTATGGCGGAAAAACTATGATTCCTCTTGCAGGACCTGCAAATAAGCAGGGAAGAATAGCAGCCAACAATATAGCAGGAATTAAAGACAGTTATAAAGGAACTCAAGGAACCTCAGTAGCAAAAGTATTTGATTTTACAGTTTCTTCAACAGGACTTAATGAAAAAACCTTAAAAGGATTAGGAAAAAAATATAATGAAGATTATCTGGTTGCCTATGCTCACAACAACAATCATGCTGGATATTATCCAGGATCTTCAAAGATAAATATGAAGTTGATATTTGAAAAAGAAAATGGAAAAATTTTAGGGGTACAGGCTGTAGGAATTGATGGAGTCGAAAAAAGAGTAGATGTAATAGCAACAGCTATGAGATATAATGGGACTGTTTACGATTTAGCAGACTTAGAATTGGCATATGCTCCTCCATACGGATCAGCTAAAGACCCGGTAAATATGCTTGGATTTTTAGGAGAAAATATACTTAAAGGTAAAATGGATATAATTCAGTGGTTTGAACTTGATGATTTAGACGAAGATGAATATACAATAGTAGATGTGAGGGAAGAAGAAGAAAGAGATTTAGGCTTTATACAAAACTCTATAAATATATCGGTAGATGAACTGAGAGCAAATATAGATATGTTGGATAAAAATAAGACTATAGTCCTTTACTGTGCTACAGGAATAAGAGCTTATGTAGCTACAAGAATACTTCTTCAAAAAGGATTTAGTAAGGTTAAAAATCTGTCTGGAGGTTATATAACCTATAGCGATGTGAATTTTGATATAAGCAGTTCTCCATTAGCTGATAGTGAAGGACAGCCGGAAGTTGATAAAGAAATGGTAGAAAATATTGACTTTGATAATATAGAAAAAACTTCTTTAAACTGCAGCGGTCTTCAATGTCCCGGACCTATCATGAAGGTTTATGAAAAAATTAAAACTATGAAGCATGGAGAATATCTAGAAGTAAAAGCAAGTGACCCTGGATTTTTCGCAGATATTGCATCCTGGTGCCAAAGAACTGGAAATACTCTTATAAAGACGGAGAAGAAAAATAAAGAATTTGTTGTTCTCCTAAAAAAAGGTGTTGAAGTTGAAAAAGAAGATAATACAAAAATGCAGAATATAATAGAAAAAACTGATAAATCTATGGTAGTCTTTAGTGGTGAATTAGATAAAGCTCTTGCTTCATTTATTATTGCAAATGGTGCAGCAGCAATGGGAAGAAAGGTAACTATGTTTTTTACATTCTGGGGATTGAATGTACTTAGAAAAGAAGAGCATGTACCGGTTAAGAAAAATTTCATGGAAAAAATGTTTGGAGCTATGATGCCTAGAGGAATCAATAAACTTAAACTTTCAAAAATGAACATGGGTGGAATGGGTTCAGCAATGATGAAAAAAATTATGAAAGATAAGAATGTCGACAGCCTTGAAGCACTTATTAAGCAGGCTCAGAACAATGGCGTAAGAATGGTTGCATGCACTATGTCTATGGATGTTATGGGTATTAAAGAAGAGGAGTTAATAGACGGGGTAGATTATGCAGGCGTAGCAACCTTTTTATCAGCAGCTGAAAAATCAGATGCCTCATTATTCATTTAAAATTAAGTAATTAGAGTAGACAGTATTATTTCTTAGAGAATAATACTGTTTTTTTAATAAAAATAAAAAAAACATTTTCAAATTTTGTAAAAGTGTTGTAAAATAAACATGAGTATTCATTTCAGGGGAGGAATCTATGAGCTATTTGGATGTTGAAAAATTTTTAACAGAATTAAAA
>CAZNLP010000245.1:0-2142 GCA_964574015.1 uncultured Clostridia bacterium
GAATAAATAAACTAACTCCTATTATTAGTGATAGGAGTTTAGTTAAAATTAAAAATAATAAGCAGGAAAAGAAAAAACTGAAAAGATGGAATAAAATATCAGAAGAAGCTGCAAAACAATCTATGAGAAATAAAATTCCAAATATAAAAAGCATATTATCTTTTGATAATATGATTAAAGAATTGAAGACTATTATAAAAGGTAGGAATACGGAAGTAATAGTTCCTTATGAAAATGAATTAATAAAAAGTACTAAAGACATAAATTACAAAAATAAAAATTACTTAGTAGTTATTGGACCTGAAGGCGGATTTGAAAAAAAAGAAATAGATATATTATTAGAAATAGGTGCAAAACCAATAACCTTGGGGCCCAGAATACTAAGGAGCGAAACGGCTGCCTTAGTTTTAAGTACTGTAATCATGTATGAAACAGGTAATATGAGGAGAAAATTATGAATGTAGCCTTTTATACTTTGGGTTGTAAAGTGAATCAATATGAAACAGAAGCTATGAAGAATTTATTTAAAAAAAATGGATATAAGATAGTTGAAGAAACAGAAAATGCTGATATATTTATAATTAACTCCTGTACAGTAACTAGTGCAAGTGATAGAAAAACTCGACAAACAATAAGAAAATTCGGAAAAAAAAATACTGAATCCATAATCATACTAACTGGGTGTTATAGTCAGAATTATGGGGAAGATTTGAAAAAAAACTTAAATATAGATATAATTATAGGTACAAAAGAAAAAAGCAAAATATTAGAAATTACAACTGACTATATAAAAAACCACATAAAACACGATAAGGTGAAAGAATTTCAAAAAAATGAAAAGTATGAGGAATTTGATATAATAGAATGGGAATCGAGAACAAGGGCTAATATTAAAATTCAAGATGGATGTGATCAGTACTGTTCATATTGTATTATACCTTATGTAAGGGGACCTAGCAGAAGTAGAGATAGAAAAGAAATTTTAAAAGAAATCGAAAATTTATCTCGAAAAAACTATAATGAAATAATAATTAATGGAATAAACCTTACAGCTTTAGGTAAGGACGATAACAAAGGAAACTTGGTAGATTTAACAAAGGATATTGATAAATTAGACATAGATTCAAGAATAAGATTTGGCTCGTTAGATCCTATCATTATCAATGAAGAAATGATGAAAACTATTTCTGGAAATCAAATATTTGCTAAGCATTTTCATTTGTCATTGCAGAGCGGTTCTAATTCAGTTCTGAAAAGAATGAATAGGAACTATACTAAAGAAGAATTTAAAGAAAAAGTTGGAATTATAAGGAAATACATCCCTGACTGTGGAATAACTACTGATATAATAGTAGGTTTCCCTGGAGAGACAGAAGAAGAATTTAATGAAACTTATGATTTTGTTAAAAAAATAGGATTTTCAAGAATTCATGTTTTTAAATTTTCACCGCGTGAAGGCACTAGGGCCTATAAAATGAAAAAAAAAGTAAATGGGAAAATTAAAAATAAAAGAAGTCGAAAAATGATAAAATTAGGTGAAATACTTGAGAAAGAGTTTTGTGAAAAATTCTTAGGAAAAGAAGTAGAAGTTCTGTTTGAAAAACAAGATAATGAAGGTTTTTATGAAGGTTATACAAGTAATTACTTGCATTTTAAATGTAAAAGCAAAGAAAATCTAGAAAATATGGTTAAAAAATGTTATGTAAAAAATATTTTAGATAATAAACTTGTAGGATAGCGGAGGTGAAAAAGTGAGCGATTGTGTTTTTTGTAAAATAGTAAAAGGTGAAATTCCTTGTGATAAGGTTTATGAAGATGATAAGATTTTAGTTTTTCATGACATTGAGCCGGAAGCACCAGTCCACGTTTTGATTATACCTAAGACCCATATATCAACTCTAAACGACATTAAAGATGGAAACAGTAGGGTAATTAGCCATATATTCGAAAAAATTCCTGAGATAGCAAATGATTTAGGGGTGGATGAATCAGGATACAGAGTGGTTTCTAACTGTGGAGAAGATGCTGTTCAGACTGTAGATCATATACATTTTCACCTTTTGGCAAGACGAACTTTAAAATGGCCTCCAGGTTAAATAAAAAAATCATTGAAATTAGTAATCATATAATGTATAATTAACA
>CAZNLP010000246.1:0-2077 GCA_964574015.1 uncultured Clostridia bacterium
TCATTCCCAGCTTTTACCGGAAGACAAGGTTAAAATTCTTGAAGATAACTTAGGTGATGGTGAAGGGAAAACTGTATTTGTAGGAGATGGTATCAACGATGCTCCAGTAATAGCGAGAGCAGATGTAGGAGTAGCTATGGGTGGACTTGGATCAGATGCTGCTATAGAGGCAGCGGACATTGTACTTATGACCGATGAACCTGAAAAACTGGTACATTCTTTTAAAATAGCTAAAATGACGAGAACAATAGTATGGCAGAATATTATTTTTGCATTAGGAGTAAAAGCACTTGTTATGGTACTTAGTACCTTCGGATTAGCACAGATGTATCAGGCTGTATTTGCAGATGTTGGAGTGGCACTGATAGCAGTATTAAATTCGGTAAGGATTTTGAAAATAAAATTGTAAAAGAAAAAAATACAGGTAATTTTTTTAGAAATTTACCTGTATTTTTTATGAATTATTAAGATTCTTCAAATTTTTTTGTCACTTTATCGCATGCTTATCTACAGCAGAAGTATCATCTGGAAGTTTTATAAGTATAATAAGTCCGATTAAAAACATAGGCATAAGAGCCAAAATACTGTTTCTTGCAGAACCTGTAATATCAGTAGTAAAGGCCATAATAAATGGTCCTAAAATTGCAGCAAATTTCCCGAAAATATTATAAAAACCGAAGAATTCGTTGGAGTTAACTTTAGGTATTATTTTAGCATAGTAAGATCTACTCAAAGCTTGTATACCTCCCTGAGCTGAACCTATGAGTCCTCCAAGAATAAATACCTGATTGATAGAGTTGATAGTGTAGGCATAAATACAAACCAATAGGTATGTAATTATAGCGACTATGATCATTTTCTTTGCGGTAAATCTTTTAGCTAAATTTCCATATAATATTGCAAAAGGAAAGGCTATAATTTGTACTATTAGAAGGATACCTAAAAGTACAAACATATCAAAGGAATCTCCACCTAAGACACTTTGAGAATAGGGTACTGCCATCTTTATAATTGTCCCTACTCCATCGATGTAGAAAAAATATGCTATTAAAAAAATAAATACAGTTTTGTGTTGTTTAATATTTTTAAAGGTTTTGAAAAGTCTTTTGAAACTTTTCCTAACAGGGTTTGGTTCTGGTTCTATATAATAGTTTTGTTCTACAGTTTTAAGCATAGGGATAGTAAATAAGCCCCACCATAAAGCTGTAATAACAAATCCAAGTTGATAACCTAAATACTCATCCATGCCGATAAAGTATACAGTAGCTAAACTAATACCAAAAGGGATAACACTTGCTATATATCCGTAGGCAAAACCGTTTGCAGAGACTTTATCCATTCTTTCATCTGTTGTCGTATCAACTAAAAATGCATCGTAGAAAATATTGGCTCCAGCAAAACCTACTGAGGTCAAAATGTAAAATACTATAAGCATTTTCCACATTCCGTAAGGGACTACTGCTAAAGCTCCCGTAAAAATAACTCCTAACAAAAAGAAAAATATAAAAAATCTTTTCTTTTGATCTTTATAATCGGCAATAGTTCCTAAAATAGGACTTATTAAAGCAATTACAATACTTGCTATAGAATTAAAATATCCAAGGTCCATGCTGTTTCCTGGATTGAACATCCCGAAGTAGATAGGAAGTAGTGCTGTAGTGATTGCCATTGAGTAGGCAGAGTTACCACAGTCGTATAAAATCCAACTTATTTCCTTCTTTGTATAATTTTTCATTATATCATTCCTTGTATAATTTATTGTGTTTGTAATCATTATACTACAACTAATAAAAAATTTCTTTTAATTTCTATGAATATTTCTTTATCAACAAAATTGTGGATAACCCTGTGGATACTGTGGGAAAGTCCTAAAACTTCAACATTTAACATAGATTTAACAATTCCTGACATATTTCGAACATTAGATACAAACAAGTTATATAAAGGGATTAAGGGCATAGAAAAAACTGTATATTTATAATTGTGGATAACTTTGTTCACCGGTAAAATAAAAACTCCCCGAGGGAGTATTCACTATTTTAGCATAGTTATACTTTTGGAGAGTTCATTTATACTT
>CAZNLP010000247.1:0-2046 GCA_964574015.1 uncultured Clostridia bacterium
AGTAGGTTATTATATCATCTTCACTTTGTAAAGCAGAGTGTATAATTCTTCTTTCGTATGGATTCATCGGTTCAAGTTTTATTTTCTTTTTATAGTATCTACATTTATCTGCTTTTTTTAATGCTAATCTTTCTAAGGTTTTTTCTCTTTTATCTCTGTATCCATCAATATCTACTATTGTTCTTACGTAGTTATTTCTTCCTTTATTTACTATTAAACTTAATATGTACTGAAGAGAATCAAGATTTTTACCTCTTTTACCTATGAGAATCCCTTTTTCTTTGCCTTCAATATTGTTGACAACTATGTCTAAAGTATCATTGTCGAAATCAATTTCATAATCGCAATTGATTTTCATTTTTTCTAACAGTAAATCTAAAAACTTAGAAGCTTTTTCCTTTGGACCATTTATAATAGAAACTTTAACCTTAGCATCCTTTGACATTAATCCTAAAAAACCAGTTGTAGGATTTTGTAAAATATCTATTTCTACTTCATTTATATCAGCTTTTAATTCATCTAGAGCTATACTTACAGCTTTTTCAACGGTTTCACTTTCTTTTATAATATAGTTCATTATTTACTTTGCCTCCTTAATCTGCATACTTTTATTTAAGGCAATGTACTGCTGTACTATTTGGAATAGATTACTTACCGTCCAATACAGTGTCAATCCAGCTGGGAAACTTAATGCAAAGAAAAATATCATTACAGGCATAAATTTTGTCATCATATTTTGAGTTGAATTTGCCTTTTCATTTCCACCACTTTGACCAGCCTGCATCATCTTACTTTGATAGTATGTTGTTAACCCAGCTATTAGAGCCAATATGGGGATTGCAGCGCCAACATATGGTATCTCAAAACCCATACCTAATCCATTTACCACACCGTCTTCAAATACATGGTTTGCTGCATATCCTAAGTCTTTTATCCATAAAAAACTTTTATTCATAGCATCATATGCTGCCTGACTTTTAAAAGCATATTTTACTGGATCTCTCAGTACATAGAAAAAACCTATCAAAATTGGAAACTGTATTAATAAAGGTAAACAACCACCCATAGGATTTACATTATGTTCATTATACAACTCCATTGTTTTTCTATTAAGAGTTTCTTTATCATTTTTATATTTCTTCTGAAGTTTGCTTATTTCAGGTTGTATCCTCTGCATTTCTTTCATTGAATCTGTCTGTTTTTTTGTTAATGGTAAGAGTACCAACTTTAAAAGTACACCGGCTACTATAATAGCCAAAGCATAAGCTGATATTACCGGGTTATCAAGAAATTCAAGCATATCGTAAATGAATTTAACCATAACCCCCATAGGTTTAGCTATAAAATCTAACATTTTTACCTCCAAAAATTATATTAATGGGTCATATCCTCCCTTGTTGAAAGGATGACACCTTATTATCCTCTTAAAACTTAAATAACTACCTTTAAATAAACCATATTTCTCTAAAGCTTCCAGTGAGTATTGAGAACAAGTTGGATGAAATCTACAGTTTTTAACACCTGTTCTTGAAGAAAATTTCTGGTATATTTTTATAAATAGTATTAATACTTTTTTCAATTTTTATCACCTAGATATAAATCAGTTTTTTTAGCAAGGTTCATAAAAGAAGTTTCTAAATCTTTATAGCTACAATCTTTACCTCTTACTCTACTCATTACTACTACATCATAACCTTTTTTTATGTTATTTATGTTTTTCCTTACTATTTCTTTTAATCTTCTTCTTATTTTATTTCTAGTTACAGCCTTATTAATTTTTTTTGCTGTTGTAATCCCAAATCTCGTATTTTTATTATTATTTTTTAATATGAAAAATACTAAGTTTTTATCCGCATAAGACTTTCCGTATTTGTAAACTCTTTTGAAATCTTTGTTTTTTTTTATAATATTATTTTTTTTCATTTAAAACCTAAACTTCCTTAATGGAATAAAAAGGCCTTATATTAAGGCCTTATGATGACAATTTTTTCCTACCTTTTTTTCTTCTTCTTTTTAATACATTTCTTCCAGCTTTTGTTTTCATTC
>CAZNLP010000248.1:0-2040 GCA_964574015.1 uncultured Clostridia bacterium
GGTAAAATAGCCCTAATAGATAAGTCCGAATGCCTACTTTGTGGTCGTTGTGCAGAAGTATGTCCGGTAAAAGCTATATCCAAGGTCTGATCCTAAACTCTTTTTAAAAGTGGAGATTCTTCTCCACTTTTTTTATTTATCCTTCTTAACTGTATAAATGAATGCCTTTTATGGTATAATTAATTTATAATCACTTTATTAACGGAGGACATATATGGTTATTACAATTGGATGGTTAAGTTGGATTTTTGTTATTAATATTTTACTGGCATTGGTAGTTATATTTCTTGAGAGAAGAGATCCTACTGCTACTTTAGCGTGGGTTTTAGTACTACTTATGATTCCTATTTTAGGATTTATTGGATATATTTTCCTTGCTCAAAACTTCAGCAGAAAAAAACTCTTTGAAATGAAAATAATAGAAAAAAAAATATACGGTTCATATATACAAAGACAGGAAGAAGCAATTAAAAATAATCAATTCGAAATGAATGAAAAAGATCTATATGATTATTTTGATTTAATAAAAATGAATGTTTTTAGCAATAAATCTCACTACTCCCAGGATAATAAGATAAGAGTGTTCACCGACGGTAAAGAAAAATTTAGAGATTTAAAAGATTCCATAGAAAATGCTAAGAATCATATTCACCTATTGTATTATATAATTAAAGATGATGAGACTTCTAAAAATCTTATAGAGCTTCTTACAAAAAAAGCTAAAGAAGGCTTAGAAGTAAGACTTATTTATGATTCAATAGGTGGTAGGGAAGTTAAACAAAGCGCATTTACGGATTTTAAAAATGCAGGAGGTCAAGTTGGTGAATTTTTTAAAAGTCCTCTTTTTGGTATAAATCTAAAGATGAATTATAGAAATCATAGAAAAATAGCAGTAATAGATGGTAAAACCGGATATGTAGGTGGATTTAATATAGGTGATGAATATAAGGGGTTAAACAAGAAGATAGGTTACTGGCGAGACACCCATGTGAAAATATATGGCTCAGCTGTAAGAGATCTACAGATTAGATTTATGCTTGACTGGAGAAGTACCGGTAAAGATGATTTAAATTACAATCCTAAATATTTTCCATATATAGATGGTGAAGGAGATAAAGGTATACAGATAATATCAAGTGGTCCTGATACTCCTTATGAAAGAATAAAACAAAACTACGTAAAAATGATAAGCATGGCTAAAAAAAGCATATATATTCAAACTCCATATTTTGTACCGGATGCAAGTGTTGTAGACTCTTTAAAGATAGCTGCAATGTCGGGAGTAGATGTAAGATTAATGATACCAAACAAACCGGATCATCCTTTTGTATACTGGGCATCGATGAACTATGCTGGTGATCTTTTAAAATACGGAGCGAAAGTGTATACTTATGAAAATGGATTTTTACATGCTAAAACAATGGTTATTGATGGAAAAATCTCATCAGTAGGTACGGCAAATTTTGATGTTCGAAGCTTTAAACTTAATTTTGAAGTTAATGCAATAATATATTCAAAAGAAACATCTTCAGAACTTGAAAGTGCCTTTATGAAAGATATTGAACTTTCAAATGAATTAACAAGAGAACTATATTTAGAAAGAAGATTTACTGTAAGACTTAAAGAATCTGTATCACGTCTTCTTTCACCAATATTGTAAAGGAGTTGATATACATGAATAATTTCTTAGGAAGAGTTGTCTTGAATATGATAGCAATATATGCTGCCACATATTTTTTAGACGGAGTTTCAATTTCAGGTATAATAGGATTATTTATAGCAGCATTAATATTTGGTATTATAAATACTGTTATTAAGCCTATAATTGTATTTTTATCATTACCTATTACACTTTTAACTTTTGGCCTATTTTATCTTGTAGTAAACGGAATAATAGTAAGATTTACAGCAGCTATAACATCTCTATCAGTAGCTACATTTAAAGATGCCATCTTAGCAGGTATAATCATCGGACTTTCAAACTGGATACTCCAGGGAATATTTACATCAAAAGAAGGAAGACATTAATATGAAAAAATA
>CAZNLP010000249.1:0-2026 GCA_964574015.1 uncultured Clostridia bacterium
ATATTAAAAATTTTTATGAAAAAATCTCCTGAAGAAAATCTTCAGGAGATTTAAAATTAACATTTAATTTATCTAATTTTATTTATACTTGCTTTTTTTTATTGAACATTAATATTATATTCTACTACCGTTGTGTCGTCTTCTGCAGTTATTTCAAGAACCATAGTATCAGTAACTTCTGCTTCGTCAGTAACTTCATTATTAGAATCATCTAATACTGTAAAGGATGCATTAAATTCAGATTCTACAGAATCTTCTAATTCTCCTACTGTAGTACCGGAAGCTACTGTTATTTCTAAATCTGTATTATCTAATTCTTTTACAACATCTTCATCTACTACTAAGTCTGTAACTGTAGCTATTAGATTTTTCATTTTATCTGCTAAATTAGTGTATTTTGTATATACTTCTTCTTGAGTTGGATCATCTTTGTCTAAAACAATTCCTGCTTCTGTTAATGCTGTTTTAAAAGTAATCCATGATGCAGCAGTATAGTTATTCTCAAATAATTCTTCAGCATCTTCAACTAATTCTTCTAAATATTCAGTAGATACTTCAGATTCTACACAAAGAGTTACAATATGATCATTACCTAGAAGTTTCATTTCTACAATATGTCCAAGATATTCATCAGTTAGATCTCCTTCTACTTCGTCGATACAAATTTCAAAATCATCATAGAACACAAAATTCTTTGTAGTAGATTCATCTAATTGAACATCTACACTCACTATAGCTTCGCCACTGGTGTTTATACCAATCAAGATTCCTTCTACTTTATTAAGCTCTATCCATATTGAAGTTGCAGTAGTATTATCTGCTATAACTTTAGCATTTAATTCTACAAACTCTTTTATCAGCGTATCTTCTAAGACTGGTACATGAATTTTAGTTTCACTAGTTACTGCGAAAGTTAAATCACTACTATCACCTTCGATTGTAATTTCATCAAAATCTTCTGTGAATCCGATTACTTCTCCTTCGTATCTTTTTGTTACCTTATTTTCCTTATCACTTCTGAAGGATATTTCAATAATCTCATCATTTTCTATATAAACTTTTACAATCATATTTACAGCTAAATCAGCTAAATCTTCAGATTCGTTATCGATATATACATCTACATCATCCAATAAATCAAAAATGTTTTCATTACCTCTGTATTTTAGAGTGATTTGCATACTATCTATGTCTATGTTTTCTATTTTAGCTATTAAGCTGTATGAAAAATCAGTATCGAACTCATCATCTAATCGTGACATCATAGCTGCAAGTTCAGCTCTATTAATTGCTTTGTTCGGTTGGAAATTTTTGTCTGGATATCCTTGTATTAAACCTATTTGATATGCAACATATACATATCCAACATGTTCCTTAGGAATAGCATTAAAATCTCTAAACTCAAGTATTCTGTCATTGTTTTCCAATGCTTCTTCTTCCATACCTACTGCACGAACAAAATAAACTGCTGCTTTTGATCTTTTGGTAGGGAAATTTGGATCAAAAGTATCCATTTCTTCGACGGTTATTAAACCTTTTTCATTTGCCAATTCAATGTAAGGTACCATCCAATCGCCAGGTTTTTTACCATTGTATTCTTCAGGTAAAACAGCATCTTCATCAAGTTCGTCTTCATATCCTAATTCTCTAAGAAGCATTATTATTGTTTCTATTTCCTTAGCAGTTCCACCTGGCATAAAGGCACCGTTACCTACACCTTTAATTACATCTTTTTTAGCCATTCTTTCTATGTATCTTTCCGCCCAAATAAATTCTCCAAGGTCGTTAAATGTACCGAAGTTTTTTTGAAAACCAGGTGCATTTTCAGGACCCCTGCCTCTGTCCATGTTTGGTAATGCATAAACTGTTGTGGACATCAATGCCAGCACTAAAACTAACACTAAAATTTTGTTTAATCTAATATTCATCTAAAAAACCTCCTTTAATAGTTTCATTATATCATACGAAGCTTTGGTAGTCCTAATTTGGGTAAAAGGCAATTTATTGAATTAATTTGTCTATTTAT
>CAZNLP010000250.1:0-2001 GCA_964574015.1 uncultured Clostridia bacterium
CTACTAACATATCATTGTCTTTTTTAGAAATTATTATTTCTTCTTTTGCTTCCATTTCAAGTATTACTGCTACTATTCGCTGTTGTGCTTCAAGTACTTCACTCAATCTTACTTTACCTAGCATATCCATTTCCTGCTGTACAATTTCTTTTGCTCTTTTTGACATATTTGATAAAAAGTGTCTTTTAACTGATTCGGCAGTTGATTTAAGTGCAAGTGCAACATCTTTGTTTGATAGTTTTGCAACAATTTTCTGTAAAATTTTGTTGTCGATATCGGTAATATCTTCAAATACAAACATTTTCTTCTTGATTTCTTCAGCCATTTCAGGGCTAAATTTCTCAATTTCTTCAAATATTCTTACTTCTGACTTTCTATCAATTGAAGATAGAATATCTGCTACAATATTTATTCCTGCTTCTTCGTCTCTTCTTGTTTCTGCTCCCACTACGTCGTTGAGTCTAGACTTGATTTTTTCTTCAATTTGGGTTATTATTTCTGGAGAAATTTTGTTCATTTTTGCTATTCTTTTTACTATTTCTGTTTGCCTTTCTTCCTCTAAACCACTTAAAATTTTTGATGCTTGTTCTGATTCCATATAAGATATAATTAGTGCTATAGTTTGGTTTCTTTCTACTTTTATTAGATTCACAAGTTCCGTTGCGTCGACCTGTTCTAAGAATTTAAAGGGTTTTTTATAGTTTAGTTTGGACATTTTGTTTATAATTTGCACACTTTTTTGTGCTCCTAATGCTTCTGTAAGTACGTCCTTAGCATATTGTATTCCTCCACCTGAAATATATCCTTCAGCAAGACACATTTCATAAAATTCATTCAATACATCATTTCTTGCTTCAGAGGGTATGGATTTAAAATTCGCTATTTGATATGTTATTTTTTCTACATCTGAATCATCAAGCTTTTTTAATACAGTTGCAGCTGCTCTTTTGTCTATTGATAATATAAGAGCTGCAGCTTTTTCCTGTCCTGATAAACTAATATCCATATTTTCCTCCTTTAATTTTCTTCGCTAAGCCAAGAACTTATAATATTGGCAATACTATCGGGATTCGCATCTATTATTGATTCTATTTCTTTTATAACTTTTTCTTCTTCTTTACTTTTGTTAAATTTATCCATTACAGCGTCTTTTTTAGATTTTAGATTTTCAAGTTCTTCGTCGGTGGTAGTTTCTTCTGATTTTTCTTCCATTTGCGGTCCAGTAGTAGCTACCTGGGGTTGAGTTTTAAACTGCTTAAGTACTAGTAATGCTAAAATAAAAGTAAGTATAAGTCCTACTATTACAACAAGGGTTTGCTCTTCTAATGGTAGTTGAAATCCTTCATCTTGAGTTAAAGCCGCCTGTAATTCTGCTCTTTGTGCTTCACTTGCAGCGAAATTCATGTATCCTACTGTTATTTTATCCAAGTCTATTCCTACTGCAGCAGCTGCTATTTGCTTTACATCTTCTAATACACTTTCGTCTGTTGAAGCAGTATCGTTGATAAGAACTGATACACTAATATCTTGTATGCCGCCTTGAGCCTCGTCTATTGTTTGTTTTAGTTCATTAACTCTGTAGTTTACTACCGTTTGCATTCTGTCATTTAGGCTTTCACTGTCTATCATATAATTTTCAGCAGCATCCCCTGTGTTTTGAGATGTGTCTGAAATTTTTTCAGTTAACTCATCAATAATATAGGGTATCCCTTCATCATCAACAACTGGTGAGTATTCAATAACTTCAGTAAAGGTTTTATCCAGATCTACTTTTGCATTTACTGCTACATTTATGTTTTCTTTTCCAAAAACAGGTTCAAATAAGAAAAGTACTTTTTCCGCTATACTATTTTCAACTTGTGTTTCCATTTTTAGTAAATTGCTAGCATCTGAAAAATTACTTCCACTATTTCCCGATGAAGGTAGTAAATTATTTAAGTTTGAATCTATTATTGCTACATTTTCTTCAGATAAACCGTTTATACTTGTAACCATAAGTCT
>CAZNLP010000251.1:0-1990 GCA_964574015.1 uncultured Clostridia bacterium
CAAGTAAAGAAGAAAAAGAACCTACTATTGATTTAGATGATGAGGATTTTGGTAAATACTAGGAAGAAATATAGGCTTCCATTGGAAGCCTATATTATCAAGTCATAAAGGAGTTATACATGATAAATATTAAAAACACAAAATTAGGATTCAAAATTTCATTAATTGTTATAGCAGCTATAATTTTAAGTACAGCTGTAGTAGGAATATTTAGTTATTTTAGATATAAGGATAATTCTTTAGAACTTTCAGGTGAAAAAGCCCTTACATCAGCTGAAGCTGTAGCATCAGCTATAGATGGTGATAAATTCGAAGAATATATTGAAAGTGGTAATAAGGATGAATATTATGAAGATATTCAAAATATAATGAGTGAAACAAAAAGCAGAAATAATGATATCGAATTTATATATTCTTTATCAGATGAGGGTACTAACTATAAATATATAGTTTCAGGATATCTTCAAAATGAAAACCAAAATGAATGGGGATACTTAGGTCTTACAGAATCAAAGAGTATTTATTCTGAAAAAACTCAGATGGTTTTTAACGACGGACAGGGAAGATATACTGGCCTTCAAGATTATGGTGAAGATTATGGAATGTTGATTTCGGGATTCGCTCCAGTAAAAAATTCTTCTGGTAAAGTTGTTGGTGTAGTAGGGGTAGATATAGATGTTAATGCTTTATTAGCTGAAACTCACAGATATATACCTGTATTAATAGGAATAATAGCATTAATAACTATAATAACATTTTTCTTTTCATACTATATAAACAAAAAAATAGTAATAGACCCTATAAAGGCTACAACAGATATTATTCAAAACTTAGCTAAAGGTAACCTAAAGTATGGAAAAGACGAAGAATTAGAATATATAAAAGAAATTTCTAACAAATATTCAACTTTAGATCAAAATATTTCTTTCTTTGAAGAAGAATCTAAGAAAAAAGGATATCATTCTTTTGCCTTTACAACTCCTGATGGAAAGAATTACACTTTAGATTCTTCAGGTGATACAGCAAATGTAAAGGAAAGAGATTATTTTAAAAAAGGAATGGATGGAAAGGCAAACTCTTCAGACGTTATTATTAGTAAAATAACAGGCAGACCTGTAATTATACATGCAGTTCCAAAATATGAAAAGGGAAGTGTAGTAGGTGTTTTCACAGGAATAAAGGATGGAACAAAATTAAGCGGTAAATCTAATAAATATATTGGAAAAGGCGATGAAATAGGAGTAATGTTGAGTGCATTGGCCAACTTCCAGACCGATTTGCAGTATAGAGTTCTTCAAAATCTCGAAAAAATTTCTCAGGGAAACTTGGATATGGATATTGAAAACATGAGTGAAGAAGATCAAATAGTACCAATTTTAAGAAAAACTAGAGACTCTCTTAAATCTTTAACTAAGGAAACCAATACCCTTTTAAAGGCCGGTATAGAAGGTAAATTGAGTAAAAGAGTTAATTCATATAAGTTTGAAGGTGCATACAGAGAGATACTTCAAGGAATAAATGACCTTATAGACTCTATTGTAAAACCATTAAATGTAGCAGCAGAATACGTAGAAAGAATAAGTAATGGAGACATACCAGAAAAGATAACAGACAGCTACAACGGAGACTTTAATACAATTAAGAACAATCTAAACAAATGTGTAGATGCAGTAAATCTACTGGTAAAAGATACAAATGCATTAGTAGAAGCAGCAGTAGAAGGAAAACTTGATACAAGAGCAGATGCTGATAAACATAGGGGAGACTTTGCTAAAGTAGTATCAGGAGTAAATCAAACTCTAGATGCAGTAATAGAACCTGTAAACGAAGCATCAGATGTATTAAGTGAAATGCAGCAGGGTAACCTAAAGACAAGAGTAAAAGGAAACTACAAAGGAGATCATGCAAAAATAAAGAATGCATTAAACGATACTCTAAAAACAGTACTAAGCTACGTAAAAGAAATATCAGAGGTAACAGGACAGATGGC
>CAZNLP010000252.1:0-1987 GCA_964574015.1 uncultured Clostridia bacterium
AAAAATCAAGGATTTAAATTTCCTTGATTTTTTCTATATAATCTCGAAGCATCTTCATATTTTTCTTCTTATTGTTATTTTTCTTTAAAATATTATCTCTTAAAAAATCCCAAAAGGCTGCCGTCATATTGCTTTCATTTATTGCAAATATCATAAAGGGTGGTTCTTTTTTTGAGGCAATTACTCCTACGTCTTCCTTACAGTAGAGTGATAGTTCCTTATCTGATTTTTCTGTATTTATAATAAGGTTATAATTTGCATATTTTTTGGCAGTTTCAAGTATATTCTCTAAATGTTCTATAAGTTCATCTTTTTTATATGTTACTGGAGATATACCAAGTATATTTGAAAAATTTATTATTACATTTTCCTTCATTACATCTTCTATGTTAGGAAGGGTTATAATATCTGTAAATTCAAAGTTTTTTATATTTTTTTCAAATACTTTATTTCTTTTTTTGACATATTCTAAGGTTTTAGATTTTTCGCTATAGTCATTTCTTATCATAATCTTTTCAGCTGTATGTATAGGTAAGGTCCTTATAGAAATAGCATTGGGGTTGAGTATAGAATTGCTTTCTTCGTTTTCAAATTCCCCTAAGGTTTCTAAATACTGATTTCTATTTCTAACATCAAATATTTTTACTAAAGGTTTGCAAAGCTTTAGGTAGTTATTGAATTCGGTTTCAAGGCTTTCCAGTGCTGTTTTATCTTGAACAAGATAATTAACTGTCTTATTGTCCATTTCTCCTACTGTAGTTGAAGTAAGAGCGGCTGTATTAGGAGCTGCAAATATTGTTCTTTTAAAAATTCCGTCTCTTTTTTTAGGATAGTAGTAGGGTTCTATAGCTCCTGTCATGTATAGGGGCATCCATTCTTTTATTGATGTTAGCATTTCATAAAGATTTCTGCTTAATTCGTGTATTATAATTATTTTATTGCCTTTTAGAATCACCTGATCCATATATTCTTTCCATTTATTCCTAAAGGACTTATCTTCAGATAACCATT
The DNA here is from genome assembly GCA_964574015.1 of uncultured Clostridia bacterium. GTDB lineage: Bacteria > Bacillota > Clostridia > Tissierellales > Dethiosulfatibacteraceae > UBA8670. Next base: position 1,012 of record CAZNLP010000252.1, read on the forward strand.
CTAAACTTTCATCGCTAAAAAGCAGAAGTTTCTGGGGACTTTTTTCCTCTAAAACTAAAGATAAAAAATTAAGAACACCTTCTCTTTTTCCCTGTATTCCAGTATAGATTTCTATATTATTTGTATCAGTTTTCATTTTATTTTCAGTATATTTCCAGGTATTAGTATTTTTGAATTTAAAACTGGAAAAATTTTCTATAAATCCTTCGACTACCTTTACCTCGTCTACTTTTCCATCTTTAAGCCACTTATAGAGTATTTCAGTACTACTAAGGTCTTCTTTAATTAAAAATCCACTTCTTGAAATTAAATCAAATATGGACTTTTTCTGATAGTCTTCTTTTATATTCTTTATAAAGTATTCAGCCATGGCTAAAACAAAGTTTTCATTATTTGAAAGTTTTCTTTTACCCCGTCTTAGTCTACTTATATAGGAAGAATCTAATGAAGTATACATAGCTAAATCGCTGTTTTTTGTTTTGGTTATATTCATTAAAAAATCAAGTTTTTCATTAAAGTTCATTTTTCTACCCCCACAAAAGAATTATATCAAAGTTTCTATTTTTAAACAATAAACTTTGTCATGAAACATGACTAAATTTGTCAATGACAAATAAGAAAAGATCAACAACTGTTTAATTTAAAATTATATAATTAGACCTAGAGGTGATGTGCATGGAAGTGGATTATCACATAAAGATTAAAACTGGTTTTTTTAAAACATCTACATATAGATTGATTGTAAGAAAGGGTTTAATAGATTTGATTCCTGAAAAGAAAGAAGAGGATAAAATTTCTATTAAAGAAGGGGAAATAGTATCAATGCTTTTAAGGAAAAAAGGAGATTTATATGTAGAGTTTATTTTAAATGGAGGGGTGGTTAGTGGAATTTTTTTGGATGTCGGCGATTTGCAAAAAGTGTTTAAACTTTTAAGGGAAAATATTGATAAGAATTTAATCTATGAGGAGGATTAGG
>CAZNLP010000253.1:0-1985 GCA_964574015.1 uncultured Clostridia bacterium
TACTGGATTAGGACTTAAAGATGCTAAAGCATTAGTTGACGAAGCTCCAAAAGCTGTAAAAGAAAAAGTAAGTAAAGAAGAAGCTGAAAGCATTAAATCACAAATTGAAGAAGTTGGCGGAACTGTAGAAATTAAATAATTTCTTATTACGAGTTAACGTAACTACTTTATAAAGAAAAAAATTAAAAGAGCTTGTACAAGCTCTTTTAAACTTTTAAAATATTCGATGAATGTATTGACAATGAAATTCAAATATGATATTATCTTATATTGCGTAGGTATAAAAAGTTGGCATAAAAATTGTATGTAATGCTAAATTAACTACGCAATTTTTTTACTTAATAATATGCGAAGGGGTGAAGAAATGTTGCATCCTGTGAAAATAGGTAATCGAGTACGAATGAGCTACTCGAGAATAGAAGAAGTTTTAGAATTACCAGACTTAATTGAAGTGCAGAAAAATTCATATGAATGGTTCATAAAAGAAGGATTAAAAGAAGTATTTGACGACATATCTCCAATTGAAGATTATACTGGAAATCTGATTTTAGAATTTGTAGATTACAAACTAGATGGTGATCCAAAGTATGACCAGATGGAGTGTAAGGAAAGAGACGCAACTTATGCAGTACCTTTAAAAGTAAAGGTAAGGCTGATAAACAAAGAAACTGGTGAAATAAAGGAACAGGAAGTTTTTATGGGTGATTTCCCACAAATGACGGAAAGAGGAACCTTTATTATTAACGGAGCTGAAAGAGTAATTGTAAGTCAGCTGGTTAGATCACCTAGCGTATATTACGACGTTGAAAGAGATAAAAGCGGTAAAGAGTTATTCTCGGCTACAGTTATTCCTAATAGAGGAGCGTGGTTGGAATATGAAACTCGCTCAAACAGTTTAGTAAATGTTAGAATTGATAGAACAAGAAAAATACCTATCACTATTCTATTAAGAGCTATGGGATGCGAAACTGATGCAGAGATCATAGAACTTTTAGGAGAATCAGAACAATTATTAAAAACCTTAGAAAAAGATGGAACAAAAAACAAAGATGAAGCTTTAATAGAAATCTATAAAAAGCTAAGACCAGGTGAACCGCCTACCTTAGATAGTGCTACATCCTTAATAAACAATCTTTTCTTTGATCACAAAAGATATGACCTAGCAAGAGTTGGAAGATATAAATTCAATAAAAAACTAAGTATAGAAGATAGAGCTGCAGGAATGGAAGCTGCTGAAACAATTGTTAATAAAGAAACAGGAGAACTAATTGTTTCTAAAAATGAAATTATAACAAGAGATAAAGCTTTCCAGATAGAGGCAGCAGGAATTTTTCATATTGAAGTTTACAATAAAGAGAAGGATATAGTAAAAATTTACAGCAACAAATTTGCATATCCTAATTTAGTTTATGATGGAATAGATTATGAAAAATTAGGAGTTAAAGAAAAAGTATATTTTCCAGTACTTAGAGAGTTAATCGAAGAATCAATAGATGAAGAAACTAATGAATTAAACAATGAAAAACTAGAAGATGCAATTGAAAATAATATCAGAAGACTTGCACCAAAACACATAATAGCTGATGATATATTAGCATCTATTAGCTATGAATTTTGTTTATTTAAAAATATCGGAAAAGTAGATGATATAGACCATTTAGGTAATAGAAGAATAAGAGCAGTTGGAGAACTCCTACAAAACCAGGTAAGAGTAGGTCTTTCCAGAATGGAAAGAGTTATAAGAGAAAGAATGACAATACAAGATGTAGAAGTAGTAACTCCACAGGTTCTTATGAATATAAGACCGGTAGCAGCAGCTATCAAAGAATTTTTTGGAAGCAGTCAACTTTCTCAATTTATGGATCAGACTAATCCTTTAGCAGAACTTACACACAAAAGAAGAATGTCAGCTCTTGGACCAGGAGGTCTAAGTAGAGATAGAGCAGGATTTGAAGTAAGAGATGTTCATCAAACTCATTACGGTA
>CAZNLP010000254.1:0-1979 GCA_964574015.1 uncultured Clostridia bacterium
ATTTCTTCATTTAAAGGATTGTAATTCATTATTTTACCTCCTTAGCGAGTTTACTATTTAATAAAGGAATAACTTCAAATAAATCTCCAACTATACCAAAATCTGATACTTGGAATATTGCTGCATCAGGATCACTATTGATAGAGATGATAACGTCGGATGTTTTCATACCTGCAAGATGTTGAATAGCTCCTGATACTCCAACAGCTACGTATAATTTAGGAGTAACGGTTTTGCCGCTAAGTCCAACCTGCTGAGGATAAGTTGCCCAACCTCTATCTACTGCATCTCTTGAAGCTCCAACAACTCCACCTAAACTTTCTGCTAATTCTTTAAGCATTGTGAAGTTTTCACTCTTTTTCATTCCTTTACCACCAGCTACTACTATGTCAGCTGCTTGGATATTTATGTCTCCACCAACTTCATGTTTAGATTCAAGTTTTTTAACTCTGTTATCTAAAAGACTGCTGTTAAATTTAATATATTCTATATCTCCAGTTCTACTTTCATCTTTATCTAAAGGTTTAGATGATTTTGGTCTTACTGTTGCCATTTGAGGTCTGTGGTCTGGAGTTTTTATAGTTGCTAGTATGTTACCACCTATTGCAGGTCTTGTTTGAAGTAGATTTTTAGTTTCTTCTTCTATATCAAGCTCAGTACAGTCGGCAGTAAGTCCAGCATGAAGTCTCATTGCTACATGAGGCATTAAGGTTCTACCATTTACAGTAGCTGCTGAAAGTATAATGTTAGGCTTAAAATTTCCTATCATGTCTACAAGTAAATTACTGTAGGTTTCAACTATAAAGTCTGAAAGTTGTGCATCTTCTACAACTATAACTTTATCAGCACCTCTTGAAATCAACTCGTTAAGCTGCTCTTTATTCACATTGTTTCCGATTACTACAGAAACTAAAGATTCTTCTAATTTATCTGCTAAAGCTCTACCTCTTGAAAGCAATTCGAAAGACACATCTTTCAAATTTCCATTTCGAGTTTCAGCCATAGTCCATATATTTTTATATTCCATGTTTACCTCCTATACGATTTCTTTACTTTTTAAAAATTCAACTAACTTATCTACTGCTTCTTCAAGCTGGTCGTCGTCTTTTGCTGAAACTATAGTTCCGCCTCTTGTAACCTTTGGAGTTTCTATTTTAACAACTCTTGTAGGTGAGCCTTTAAGTCCTAATTTGGATTCATCAACATGCATATCTTTAACAGTTAATGAAGGTAGTTCTGTCTTTTTAGCTCTCTGCTTACCTCTTAAAGTAGGTAATCTTGGATAACTGATTTCTTTTACTACTGTAAGTAGGGAAGGGAGAGGCAACTCTAATTTTTCGTAGCCTTCTTCTAATAATCTTTCTACAACTATTTTATCTTCATCAATTTCCTCTACCTTACTTATATAGGTTCCTAAAGTAAGATCTAAATAAGCAGCTATGTTAGGGCCAACCTGTCCAGTATCACCATCTGTAGCTCTTTCTCCAGCTAAAACTAAATCGTACTCACCTATCTCCTTTATAGCTTCTGCCAGTACGTAAGCTGTGGACCAGGTATCTGCTCCTGCAAATTTTCTGTCGGTAATAAGAATACCGTCATCACATCCCATAGCTATTGCTTCTTTCAAAGCCTTAGATGCTGATGGAGGACCCATAGTTATTACTGTAACCTTGCCCCCATGTTCTTCCTTTAACTGTATTCCAACTTCAATTGCATATAAATCCAGGGGATTTATAATACTTTCAACTCCATCTCTTATCATCGTGCCGGTTTCAGGATCCATTTTTACGTTACTGGTTTCTGGAACCTGTTTAATTGGTATGATTATATTCATTGTAAACCTCCTTGGTATTACGGTATGACCAATATAACTCTTAAAAAACAGAATTTAAGTATGATGGTCATACCAATATTTTCTTATTTAAATTATATGATAACCTTTTCCTTTTTTCAACATATGTTATTTTCTTCACAAAAAA
>CAZNLP010000255.1:0-1949 GCA_964574015.1 uncultured Clostridia bacterium
AAGGAAGATTAACACTCGCAGATGCAATTCATTACATTATAGAAAAAGAAAAGGTGGATAAAATAATAGATATAGCAACTCTGACCGGTGCAGTTATAAAAATTTTGGGTAATGCTGCAACAGGTGTTGTTTCTAATAATGATGAATTTTATAAAGAACTTGAAAATGCAAGTAGAGAGTCCGGAGAAAAAATTTGGAGATTGCCAATATTCGAAGATTATCGAAAAGCTTTAGAGGCTAATGATGCTGACATAACAAATAGATCCGGTAACCCAACAACTATAACTGCAGCAATGTTTATTGAAGAATTTGTACAAGATAAAGCTTGGATTCATATGGATATAGCAGGTACAGCACTGTATACAAAAAATTCAAAATTAGGTAAGGGAAGTACAGGAGTAGGTGTTACAATCCTTTATCATTTGATTAAAGAATTTTCAAGTGATTTGTTAAAATAATAAAATGGAGTTGAAATATGAAGATAAAAGATAGTGATATCGCTTATAAAAAAATTAAAGAAAAAATTATATTAACAGACTTAAAGCCTGGAGAAAAGATTATAGAAAATAAATTGATGGAAGAATTTAAATTAGGAAGAACTCCAATAAGAGAAGCTTTGACTAAATTATCGTATGAAGGATTTATATTAATAAAGCCTAGGAAAGGAATGTTTATATCTGAAATTAATTTAAAAGATTTAAATAAAACATTAGCATTAAGGCTTGAATTAATACATTACATAAGTAGAGAAGCTATAAAGTACACAACCATGGAAGATATAAATCATATTATTGATTTAAAAGAGAAAAACAGTAAATTGGAGAGAAATTATATCAATTCTATACTAATTGATTTAGATTTTCATCTTATTATTTATAAACTGTGTAGAAATAATTTTTTGGAAGAAATAATGACAAAAATGCTTTATTTATCTGCAAGAATGCTGGTTTATAAAAATGAAAGAAATGATATAGATAGAACACTATCTGATTACGATAAACTAGTTGAATATATTAAGGATAAAGACAGTAAAAAGTTAGAAGATTTATTAAGATATCATATTTTGGATTTAGAGGACAGCATTTAGATTTGGGTAAAGAGGAGTAAATGTATGAAAAATAGAATAGAATTGATTAGAGATAACCTTAAAAATAGAAAATTAGATGCATATATTATACCAACAAATGATCCTCATTTTAGCGAAGAAATAGCGGATCACTGGAAGTGTTTTGAGTGGTTGTCAGAATTAGAAGATTTGGTGGGTGCTTTTGGATCAATAGCATTAACAAAAGAAAAAGCAGCTTTATGGGTAGATCCTAGATATCACAACGTTAATAAAGATGAATTAAAGGTTAAAGGAATTGACCTAAAAAAACTTAGAGTAGAAAATGAGCCAACTGATGTAGAATGGGTTATTAAAAATCTTAATCCAGGAGAAACATGCGGTATTAACGGAAAGCTTTATTCAGTTAATCAGGTAAGAAAGATAAAGGAATTACTTAATAAAAATAAGATTAATTTAAATACGGAAGTCGATATTTTTGATGAAGTTTGGAAAGATAGACCATTTATGCCGAAAGGAAAAGTTTTCATTCACGATATTAAATACTGTGGTAAATCAAGTTCGGATAAAATATTAGATATAAAAAATGAAATGAAAAAATATGATGCAGATTACTATCTAATATCTGCTTTAAATGATATAGCTTGGATTACAAATCTTAGGGGAAATGATTCTAAGAACTCGCCCTTATTCTACTCTTACTTTTTAGTAGGAAAAGATGAAAACATATTATTTGTTAATCATAAAAAAATAGATAAAAAAATTATTGATAATTTATCTAAAGAAAATATAAGTATTGAAGAATATAGTAATGTTTTTAGTTATTTGAGCAAAATAAAAGATAATAAAAAAGTTTTATTAGACCCTAAAAAAACAAATTACTTAA
>CAZNLP010000256.1:0-1938 GCA_964574015.1 uncultured Clostridia bacterium
TATTAAGTTCTCCATCTACTGCTGCTTTTATTATTTCTTTTGTTTCGTCGGATAAATCATGAAGAGCATCTTTAGTATTTAAAAGAGCCGGACTTATTTGATCATTTTTCCCTAATAACTCTATTTCATCATCTAGTTTTCCTTTAGAAATATTTTCTAATTTATCAATAAGATTGGTTTTAATATTTTCCTGTACTGCTGCTACAGAGCTTAACATTACTCCAACTTCATCGTTGTTGTCTAAATATTTTGCAGCTTCTGAGTTTTTATCAAATCTAAAGTTAAATTCTCTAAGTCTTTCCATAATTTCAGTAACTGCACCAATAGGTTTTGTAACCATTTTTCTTATTAAATATAAAAGAAGTAAAATCAATACACCGGCAATTACAATAAAAGAAATAATAGTATATATACCAGTTCTACCTATCAATGCTGCTGTTGTGCTTCTATCTGTTACAGCCTTAATGTATCCGGCTGTTTCTCCTGTATAATCTTCGTAAGGGAATAAACTTATTAGAGTATCCCCATCATCTGACACCCAGCTAATGTGGTTTCCTGAAAGCACTTCATCTAAAGCTTCTGATGGAAGAGTCCAGCTGTCTGAAGATGTAGTACCTGCTGCAAAGCTATTGTCTTCACTGTTTAATAAATATATATAGTATTCCCCTGGAAAAGACTCTTTAATATTAGCTAAGAAATTTTCTCCAAAGTCGCTTCCGTATTCTACAGATCCAGTATGTCTACTATTATAGTACATAGGTACAACTACTCTAAATCCATAGCCTGCTACCCCTTCTTCTAAGCCCGATACAATTTTTTCTTCATCATTGGCAGCATTAACTGTAAATCTAAAGTCCCTCAAACTGTCTCCGTATTTCTCAGGCCTATGAAGCCTTAGAAAAGATGTAGAATCAGGAAGATGAAACTGCATTTGAGCTACTTCTCCTTTAAGTCTCTCGAAAACCGGGAGTAAAAGTTCCTCTAGTCCTTCTCTGTTTCTTTCCGCAAATAGTTTTTGTATTTGTTCGTTTTCTGCAATTGTCAATACCGACATTTCCGCACTGCTCAACTGAGCCTCCATCTGATTTTTAATAGCATTATCCATAAGGTCCATGTTTTTTTCTTCTTCTAGCTCTACTATATCACCAGTCATCTGGTTGATTATGAAGTATAAAGCTACAAATCCTATAACTACAATAATTGAAGTAATTCCTACAAACTTACTTCCTAAGGACCCTCTTTTTGCCTTTTCTCTATTTGACTTTCCCTTTTTGATTAAACTCATAAATCACCCTCCTAAATATATTATGTTAGTAAACACTAACTAAGTTTCCTATCATTTATATTATCGGTCATTGAGAGTAAATGTTTAGAGATAATTTAATAATTTTGAATTTTAATATTTAAGCATAAAAAAATGGTGTTTTCACACACCATCTTTTTAAAGAGAGTTGTTAGTTATATTTAGAAAAACTTATTAATTATCATTACAGTTTCTTTTCTCTTTATTTTTATATAAGGCTTCATCTGCTTTATATATTGTTTGTTTAAGATTATCTTCTTCTGTAATTTTTGCAATACCGTAAGACATTAAAATTTCAAAAGGAAACTCTTCTACTGATTTAGATTTGTCTTTTATTCTATCTATTATAGATTCCACTACAGATTCATCTTCACTATCAATTATAATAAGAAATTCGTCTCCGCCGTATCTTACTATATAGTCCTCGTCTCTAACAGAAGATTTAACTATCTCTACAAATTTGATTAAAACTTTATCTCCTGTTAAGTGACCGTACTTATCATTTATCTTTTTAAAGCAATCTAAATCAACTAAAACTAAGTAACCATCAAATTCATCCATATTTCTTTCAGTCCATTGGCTTAAAAACATTCTAGAATATGCTCCTGTTAAAGAATCAGTATTGGCTTGGTTTT
>CAZNLP010000257.1:0-1822 GCA_964574015.1 uncultured Clostridia bacterium
AAAGCAGCTACTGTCTTTTTGCCGATGAAATTTTAGGTGAACAGCAGGTTGTAGTAAAGCCAATTCCTATTTATCTAAGGCAGTATAAGGTTAAAGATAGCGGTGTAGCAGGTTGTGCAATCCTAGGAAATGCTGATATAAGTCTTATTTTAGATATCTCTGGAATATCAAACAAATATATTTAAGGAGGTTAATTATGAATCAAAACAAAGAAGAAAGAATGGAAATTCAAGAAGAAGATACTCAAAAAGGTAGATTTTTAACATTCAAATTAGGTGAAGAGGTGTTTGGATTAGAAATCAAGTATGTTACTGAAATTGTAGGAATACAACCAATCACAAACATTCCCGAGGTTCCAGAGTATGTTAAAGGAATAATAAATCTTAGGGGTAAAATAATTCCTGTAATTGATGTTAGAATAAAGTTTAAAAAAGAACCAATAGAATACGATGAAAGAACCTGCATTATAGTAATAGATATAGATGATATGTCTGTAGGTTTAATCGTTGATAATGTATCAGAGGTTGTAACTATTAAAGATGAAGATATAGTACCCCCTCCAAGTTATAAAACCGGTTTTCAAAACAAATATATTAAAGGTGTAGGAAAGTCGAAAGACGGTGTAAAACTGCTGTTAGACTCTAATAAACTACTAAGTAATGAAGAAAAACAGAAAATTGATGAAATAGAACTTTAGGAGGAATAAAATGAATTTTATTAATAATATGAAATTAAAGAAACGTTTAATACTAAGTTTCGTACTAGTTGCTTTATTAGCAGCTGCTGTAGGTGGTGTAGGTTACTGGGGCATAAACAGTGTTGAAAAAACACAAGATGAGATTGCTTTAGTAAGACTACCAAGTGTTCAATCTTTACTTGTAATTAGCGAAGCTCAGACTGCTGTAATGACAGGTGAACGAGGCTTGATGATAAAACAAATGAATACCCAGGAGCTTAGAGATGCACAGTATAATTATATTGATAATGCATTTGATAGAGCTCAAGAAGCTTGGGATATTTATGCACCTCTTCCACAAACTGATGAAGAGTCAGTATTATGGGATGAGTTTGTACCCCTTTGGGATAAGTGGGTTTCCGATCATGAAGAAGTAGTTGCTTTAAGCAAAGAAAAAGACCAGTTAATCAATTCGGGAACTAATCCAACATCAAGCGCAATATTAAATTTAGAAGATGATATTTATGAAGCTTCTTTAATTGCTAGACAAAGTTTTCTTAATGCTGAAGAAGTTTTAAATCAAATAGTAACAATAAATGAAGAAGAAGCAGTTCGTCAATATGAGATGGCTGAAACCTCTGTTCAAAGATCTATATTACTTCTTATAGTGTTTATAGTAGTAGCTGTTATTTTAGCAGTATTGTTGGGATTCTTTATAAGTGGCTCTATCTCAAAAGGAGTTAACAAAGTAAAAGACATGCTAGGTGAAATGAGCAAAGGACATCTTCAGGAAAGACTTAATATAAAAACTGAGGATGAAGTAGGACAGATGGCACAGGAAATGGATTCCTTTATGGACAATCTTCAGGAGAATATGATTGGAAACTTAGATAAGCTGTCTAATGGAGATTTAGATACAGATATAAATATAGTAGATGAAAAAGATGAAATAGGACCGGCTCTTAAAAAGACAAGAGATTCCCTTAAGTCATTAACAGAAGAAACTAAGATGTTAATAGATGCAGCAGTAGCTGGTAAGTTAAGCACAAGAGGAGACGACTCTAAATTTAACGGAGCATATCAGGACATAGTAAAAGGAATCAATGAAACCCTAGATGCAGTAGTAGGACCATTAAATGTAACATC
>CAZNLP010000258.1:0-1806 GCA_964574015.1 uncultured Clostridia bacterium
CAGGTTCTTTATATACAGCTAATCCTAGGTATGCAGATACTACTTCTTCTAAAGTGGAATTATTTCTACCTAATATATTATAGAAGTATGTTTTCATTAAGCTCTTGTCAAAACACTCTGTATCCAACATTGCTACCTTTGCAGTTAGCTCTGCATCCCTATCGCTGTAAGGAAGTAAGCTTATACCTCCACCTTGGGATGTTTTTTCATAATTACCTAGGTCCACAAATTTATCTACATATGTATTTTCATCAAAGTTTTCCTTTATAAATTTTCTAGCAATTATAGGTGTAAGTTTTTGATCAATTCTTTTACCCCCTATATATCTAAGATCTAGTAGAGTATTGTAAAACATTGATTCGCTTTCGTTAAAGAAGGTTACTTCAGCATTGGAGTAAACTTCATCAAAGGTGGTACCTTCTGATAATTGATAATATTCCTTATTATTGAAATATACTGTAGAATCTACTACTTCAAAGGTCTTTTCTACTGCATCCTTATATTCGCCACCATCTGCATATACAGTTATAGTGTAGTTTCCCTTATCAAGTTCCTCTAAAGATATATTGGTATAAGCTCCAGCACTACCTTCTTTAGAAAAAGATTTTTCTTCTCCTGTTGTATTGTTTACTAGGTCTACCTTATAAGCGATGCTTTGTCCTTCAGTGACTTCCTCTCCAAATACTCTAAGACTTATAGAAGGAATATCTCCAGTTATAAACTCTTTGCTGAGTATTGTATTAACATAGAATGGAAGCTTGGCATTTATATTTATCTTCGAAGAATAAGACTGCATATCTTCGGTAAATCCCTGGAAGGTAACTCTCCAAGAAGTTAGATTATCCGGTAGTTTAAAGGATAAGGTCCCTTCTCCAGATTCATTTAATCTTATTGTTCTGAAGTAGGCAGTATCTTTAAATTCTCTTCTTACAGTATAATCTCCACCTTCTCCGCCTTTTTCTGCCATTACTCGGTAATCAAAACTGTTGAAGTCGTTGGATATATAATCTTTTTTAATACCTGTTGAATATACTGGAGAATATAAATCTGCCAGTGGATTTACATTTTGTGGGAAAAGCTCAAAATATGCTTCATCGACTACACTTATATTGACATCAGATTGAACAGGTTTTCCTTTAGTATCTAGAGCTTTTATATTAATTGTGGCAACTTCTCCGGGACGATAATCCTTCTTATCTGGAGTTAGGCTTATGTTCATTTCTTTTTCTTCGTACTCGTAGGTTAGATGGGTAGCAGAAAGAGTTTTAAATATATCTCCATTATCTATATATACACCCTGAATAAATACATTAGGTATGTAGGAATTTTTAAAGTTCAAGTCTCCATTTATCCTATCAGTGATTAAGTATTCTTTTACACCATCCTGCATTATCATAACAAGGAGCTTATCTCCTTCGATTTCTTCTCTCCTACCTTCTTGGTTTCCTTTTTTTAGATAATATTTAAAATTTTCATCTTCTTTAAATCTATAATCTTCTTTATCTTCTATTTCTATAGATAGACTATTGGTTTCTATATTGAACATATTTCTCTGGTTGAATCTAAAACTGTTTCGTTCAACGATAGTGTCGTTTTTAATATTGTCATTATCTAAGGTTACTATAACTTCAAAGGTGCTTTCAGAGTCTTTAATGTATGGTGCTTCAAGTTCGTGCTTGCCATTTACTGTATTAACATTAAAATTTTCCCTCTGTTTGGTTCTTTTCACATATTCGTACTTAGTCTTTGACACCTTATCTATTAGGTCGTAGTAGGATCCTCTTTCTACTTTTTCATAGTAGGTTT
>CAZNLP010000259.1:0-1770 GCA_964574015.1 uncultured Clostridia bacterium
TTTCGAGCTTTACTTTTAAATTATTATTTTTAGTCAAAATACCGCCTCCTTATATTTATATTATACATTAAATATAACTCTATATAAATTGAAGGTTTAAAATCCCTCTGATATAATTAATAAAAAGAATTTAAACGGGAGAAATTATGGATAGAAAAATAATGACTACTACATGTTCCTACGACTGTGGAGGAAGATGTATATTAAATGTACATATAGAAAACGGAAAAGCTGTAAAGATAACATCCGATAATAAAAAGGAAAATGGCTTCGATAGATTAAGTGCTTGCATAAGAGGTAGAAAAAATCTGGAAAAGCTTTATCATCCAGATAGACTGAAATACCCACTCAAAAGAATTGGAGAAAGAGGATCAGGAGAATTTGAGAGAATTTCTTGGGATGAAGCTTTGGATACAATAGCAGATAATTTAAAAGAAATAACGGAAAAATATGGCCTTAAGTCTAGATATATACATTACGGTACGGGTATAATGAGTGTTCTTAGAGAAAAAGACTTTTTCAGAAGATTTTTATGCAGTTATGGAGGAGGATTTTTAGAGTATGAAAACTCTTACAGTACTGCATGTACGGCTACAGCCTCTTCATATACTTTTGGAACTGGAAACACAGGTAGTACAAGAGACAATTGGCTTCACTCCAAGCTTATTATTTTATGGGGTCATAATCCCGCAGAAACTGTATTTGATACTAATACTATATATTATTTGAAGAAAGCTAAAGAAAGAGGAGCGAAAATAGTAGTTTTAGATCCAAGATATACTGATACTGCAAGAGTGTTGGCAGACGAGTGGATACCAATTAGACCTACCACCGACAATGCCCTAATAGACGCAATGATATATGTAATGATAAAAGAAAATCTATACGATAAAGCTTTTGTAGATAAGTACTGTTTAGGATTTGATGAAGACCATATGCCGGAAGGAATTCTTGAAAACAATTCTTTAAAATCCTATATTTTAGGAACACAAGATGGTGTAGAAAAAACACCTAAGTGGGCGGAAAAAATAACAGGAGTACCTAAAGAAAAAATTGAGAAGCTCGCCAGAGAATATGCACTCATGAAACCAGCTGCCTTAGTGCAGGGATGGGGTTCCCAAAGACATGCTAATGGTGAACAGGCTGTAAGAGGTGCAGCTGTACTTTCAGCGATTACTGGAAATATTGGAATTAAAGGAGGATGGGCTTCGGGACCGGGATACCATGCAGAATTTGCTGTTGAAAGAATACCATATAGAAATGAAGTAAGGGGAAAAATCCCTGTATTTACATGGATTGATGAAGTTGAGGAAGGAAATATAAAGTTCATTGCAAATCTTGCTGGAAACAGCCTTATAAACCAGCATTCAGATATTAATAGGACTAAAGAAATTATAAAAGACGAAAATTTGTGCCAGTTTATATTTACAACAGAACAGTTTATGACGTCGTCTGCAAAATACTCCGATATAGTACTTCCCGGAGATGATTTTCTAGAAAGAGACGATATGGTTGAATCTTGGGGAGTTACCGATTACGCATTTTTTCAAAACAAGGTAGTAGAACCTGAATACGAAAGAAGACTTGGATATGATTGGATGCTGGATTTATCAGAAAAATTAAGAATAAAAGAAGATTTTTCTCAAGGAAAAAGTTATGAGGACTGGATAAAATACCTTATTGAAGAAACGAAGAAAAGACATAAGGACTTCCCTTCTTATGAAGAATTTAAAAAACAGATTGTTTACGAAAAAAATAAAGAAAAAACAC
>CAZNLP010000260.1:0-1759 GCA_964574015.1 uncultured Clostridia bacterium
TGGTATTAATAATATAACTTATTTATTATTACTTGTCAAGTTTATTACATAAAACGATAGCGTCAATTAATTGTTGGATACAAAATAAAAATTTTTTCACCCCAGAATCTTTTTAACCTATAAACCTCTTACTGCCTTAAGATAACCAGAGAGCCAGGTCTTTTTACCTGTATTTAATACAGTTAAATTACCTCTAGTTTCATAAGTAGTCTTTCTGAGTCTTTTTCTAATTATTTCTTCATCAATCTTAACTCTTTTTTCTTTTTGTTTTTTCATCTTTGCTTTAGCATAAAATATGTCTATTATCTTACCACCATTGGCTCTGTAAGCTCTTAAATTAGCCATTAAGTTAACACCAAGCTTAGACCATCCCATTGGCCTTGAACTCAATCTAGATGATAATATATGGCTTACATGTCCTTCTGCACTACAACCAATGTATGCGGGTTCTTTTGCCCTCTCTATACCAACCCAATTCCTAATGATATAGTTTCTTTGCTTAATCACTGACTCTTTTTTTGTCTCTTTTTCTGTTAATCCAATAATGATTCTATACAGATGCTTAACTCTTTCCTTATCACATCTACTAATCGCTTCCCATATTGCTGATCGTATTTCTTCTTTCTCCGTTTCTAAATGCGACACAGATTTATTTATACTCTTTGATAAATGATATTTGTCTAGTACATATTTACTACCTACTATCCAGTTAAGTCCTTCTTTTATCCAGCGCGCTCCATCTCCAGATAAGTATATATTATCAACCTTTTCTAACTTATATCTTGCTTCTAAGTAATCTGCTATCTCTAACCATCTTTCTTCATTGTTTCTATGATCTCCTGTGAAATACACTGCATTTTTAAGCTTGTTTCTATTCTTACCTACTTCTTCTAGCCCTTCATGTACATAAATTAACTTCATTTGGTGATTACTGCCTTGTTGCAGAGCTACATGATCTTCGTCTGCCTCGATATATATGTTCTTAACTTCTTTCTTTTCTTCTATCTCTATGTCTTTTTTTACTTCCCCTAATGCTCTTATCTCTGTCATGACACTCTGTTTGCTCAAGGTCATATCTTCTGCTGCTTTTTCTCCACTTTTCTCATATGACATATCTATCGCATTTTCTATCGCTCTTATTTTTATCATAGGTTCTACTTTACTATTTGGCTCTATTCCAAATACTAGATCTGATAAATATGCAAATTTCTTCTTGCTCTTATGTTTGTAATATGTCCTTTTGTATCGAATTTCTCCTAATACTGTTTGATATGTCTTTTCTACTCCTCTTTTTTGTACATTCCACTCTTTTTTTCTTTCCTTACTTTCCCGAATATCTTTGTCTGTTTCTTCTAAAATGTATTCTACAAGTTCTCTTCCTATTTCTTTTACCATCTTTGAGATTTCTGATGTTAACTCAGATATATTTCCACCTTGTATCATTACTTCTTCTAAATCTTTTATTTCTTTTCTAATGACTATTTCTGTTATTTCTTGTATAATATTCATTGAGAGCACCCCTTATGTTTTTGTTTATTTGTTGATACTTAAATTCTAACATATCTTGGGGTGTTTCTCTTTTTTTATTTTATTCGTCCAACAATAACTTTACACTAACTTCTTTTTCGAATTGATAGGAAAATTTAATTTAGTGTGATAAAATATATATAAGCTGAAAATAAGCTAAGTTTAGTAATTAATAAAATAAGGGAGTTGATTTTTTATGTTGCTTAAATACTTAAAAGACAAAGTTAGTGAC
>CAZNLP010000261.1:0-1753 GCA_964574015.1 uncultured Clostridia bacterium
TAAGAGCATTTATTAGTCCTGCTGATACCACTATTGCTGTTCCGTGCTGGTCATCATGAAATACAGGTATGTCTAAGGCTTCCTTTAACTTTGTCTCTATTTCAACACATCTCGGTGCTGAAATATCTTCAAGATTAATACCTCCGAAGGTTGGCGCTAATCTCTTAACTGTCTCAATAATTTCATCAGTATCCTTTGTATCTAGGCAGATTGGAAAAGCATTAACTCCTGCAAACTCTTTAAACAATACTGATTTTCCTTCCATGACTGGCATTGCCGCTTCTGGTCCTATATCTCCAAGACCAAGTACAGCTGTACCGTCGGTAACTACCGCTATTAAATTTCCTTTCGACGTATACTTGTATACATCTTCTTTGTTTTGATTTATCTTTCTACAAGGTTCTGCAACCCCCGGTGTATATGCTAAACTAAGATCATCTCTTGTTTTAACTTCAATTTTTGAAACTATGTCGATTTTTCCTTTTAACTTTTCGTGTAGTTTTACACTTTCTTCTGAATAGTTCAAATCTTGTCTCCTCCCCTGCTAAACTGTATCTATATCACCTTATCATCTTATAATTAATTATCATTTCACAACTATTATTCTACTATATCAATGGATTAAAAACAATTTTTCTTTGGATGCAAAATAAAATACCGCCCATTTTTTGAGCGGTAGTATAATTCATGTTTATTATGCTATTTTGGTCTATTTGCAAACTTGGTAAATCTTTCTACCCATGCCAGTTCAACAGTCCCAGTAGGTCCATTTCTATGCTTTGCTATTTTAACCTCAGCTATACCTCTTTTTTCAGTGTCTTCGTGGTAATATTCGTCTCTGTAGAGAAACATTACTACATCAGCATCCTGTTCAATGGCTCCAGATTCTCTAAGGTCAGAAAGGATAGGTCTGTGGTCCTGTCTTTGCTCCGGTGCACGGGATAGCTGTGACAGTGAGATTACAGGACAGCTCATTTCTCTTGCTAGTCCTTTTAACCCTCTTGATAAAGAAGAGATTTCCTGCTGTCTACTTTCTGATCTTCCTTCTCCTTCCATTAACTGAAGGTAATCGATAACTACTAAATCCAATCCGTTTTGTGCACTTAGTCTTCTGCATTTAGATTGAACTTCAAATAGGGTTATCCCTGGAGTATCATCTATGTAAATATTGGCTTCTGATATACGGCTGCTTGCTCTGGTGATTTTATCCCAATCGTCACCTTCCAGTTGCCCGCTTCTAAGTTTAGTGCTTTCTACTAAAGATTCCATAGAAACTATTCTCTGTACCAGCTGTTCTTTAGCCATTTCAAGACTGAAAATTGCAACATTTGCTTTGTCTTTAACTGCAGCATTTAATGCAAGATTCAGTGCAAAAGCTGTTTTACCCATAGAAGGTCTAGCTGCTACAAGTATGAAGTCTGATTTTTGCAATCCAGCAGTCATATGATCTATATCTTGAAATCCCGTAGTGAGACCGGTCATGCTCCCGTCGTGGTTCGCTCTTTCTTCCAAAAGATTAAATACGTCCAGTACTATGTCTTTCATATGAGAAAAATCTCTTTTTTCTCTCTGCTGAGATATGTCGAAAATTCTTTTTTCGGCTAATTCAATAAGACTTTTTACTTCATCTTCATCTTTATATCCTTTGGATAATATCTCATTAGCTGCCTTAATAACACTTCTTGTAATAGCTTTTTCTTCTATTATTTTACAGTATGCTTTCGCATTTTTGGGAGAGTAGACATTGTCAGCC
>CAZNLP010000262.1:0-1747 GCA_964574015.1 uncultured Clostridia bacterium
TTTACTATTACATTTTTAAACATGTCTTTTCTCCTCCTAAAATGTTATTTAACTTACCTGACTTTCTTTAATTTTATCTAAATCTTTCGGTTCTATACTCTTACCCATAATTTGTAGTATTAGATAAATAGCTACTATTCCTACTGGTAGCGATATAAGCCATGAAATTCCAAATCCTGCCGGTATAAATCCAAAGAGTAGTGCAACAACTGCTCCGGACATAGCATAAGGCATTTGTGTTTTAACATGGTCTATATGATCGCAGCCTGATGACATTGAAGACATTATAGTAGTATCTGAAATTGGAGAACAGTGATCTCCCCAAATACTTCCTGTAAATGTTGCTGCTATTGTAGGTATTAATGCTCCACCAAGATTAAATGCAAGTGGTATAGATATAGGCATTAAAATAGCCATAGTTCCCCAGGAACTTCCAGTTGTAAAAGATATAAAAGCTGCTATGATAAAAATCACTGCCGGTATTAATCCTATCGGTAGATTTCCTTCTGCTATTCCTACAACAAAATCAGCTGTTCCTAACTCTGAAGTTATTGATCCTACTGACCAAGCTAATATTAATATGAAAGTAGCTATTACCATAGATTTTGCACCTTCAACCCATGAATCCATAATATCTGAAAAAGATAGTTTACCAGCTGCTTTAGCTATAACTGCAGCAATAACACTTCCTCCAAAAGATGCCCATATAAGAACAACACTTGAGTCTGCATTACCAAAGGCTTCTGCAACACCTATACCTGTCGGTCCTCCACCATTCCACCAGAGACCGAAGACGGTTATTACAGCTATACTTATTATAGGAATAAAAGCCTGTATCCACGTAATACCTTCTCCTTCTTTAGGAGTAGTCATGTTTTCCAGCTCAGCAGAAGACAATGGAGTTGCTCCATCTCTTAAAACTTTTTTCTCTTTATATGCTCTTACCTCTGCAGTATACATTCCACCAAAATCTTTATTTCTTAATACAACTAAAATTGCTAGTGCTAAGGCAAATATGCTGTAGTACATATAAGGAACACTTTTCACAAAAGTACCATAAGCACCTTCTTCTATTCCTAAATTACTGAAAGTATCATTGATAAGACCAACTTCATATGCAATCCAGGTTGAAATTGGTATCAAACTTGTAACTGCAGCCGCTGTTGTATCAACAAGATATGATAATTTTTCTCTAGGCACATCAAGCTTATCAGTTATAGGTCTCATAGTATTTCCCACAATTAAAGTATTTGAATAATCATCGTAAAAAATAGCTAATCCTAAAATAAATGAAGCTAATTTTGCATTTTTTGTGGTTTTAGCCTTGCTGGCTATTTTCTCACCTATAGCCTGAGTTCCCCCTGACTTAGTTACAATACCTATAACTCCTCCCAATGCTAAAATCAAAATAATTATTGCTGCATTCCACCCATCAGCAAGAGAGTTTAAAATGTAGGTATCTGCCGTTCTTAAAAAAGATACCAGTGGGTTATAGTTGTTCAAAATCATAACTCCTGTAAATACTCCAATAAATAATGAAAGTAAAATTTCCCTACTCTTCCATGCAAGAACCACAATCAGAATAGAGGGCACTATTGATAAAATTCCATAGTTATCCAAAATAAATCCTCCTTAAAATATATTTTTATAAAACATATATAATATATGTATTATATCGATATTTAATCTGTATACAGTTTTTTCATAGTATATTTATAAATTTATTTTTAAAAAATTAGTTAGTTTG
>CAZNLP010000263.1:0-1742 GCA_964574015.1 uncultured Clostridia bacterium
TTTACCACTACCGGTAGGTCCCGTTACTAATATAATTCCATTTGGTATATCTAATATTGAGTTGAAAAGTTTAAGATTTGTTTCTGTAAATCCAAGTTCTTCCTTTGTAAGTAGGGCATTTGCACTGTCTAAAAGCCTGATAACAGTTTTTTCACCGTGTACAGTCGGTAATATGGATATACGAAGGTCTATATTTCTACCGTCGATTTCCATTTCAACTCTACCATCCTGAGGCTGTCTTTTTTCTGCTATATTAAGTCCTGCTATTATTTTTATTCTAGTTACTATAGCCGATAAAGTATTTTTAGATGGAGACATAATCTCCTGAAGCTGACCGTCTATTCTAAATCTAATCCTCAATTTATCTTCTAAGGGTTCTATATGTACATCACTTGCTCTTAATTTAAGAGCCTGTTTAATAATTGAATTTACTAGTCTTACTACCGGTGCGTTTTTAATTGCTTCTAAGGATTCTTCATCTAATCCTACATCTTTATCTGCATTGTATTCTTTAACAAAGTCTTCTACTGCTTTTTCTGCAGTTTGTTTACCGAAGTACTGATCTATAGCACCTATTATATCTTTTTTAGATGCTAGTACAGGTTCAATTTTAAGTCCGGTAGCTATTTCTATATCTTCTATAGCAAATATATTTAAAGGGTCATACATAGCAACTTTACGTTTATTTCCTACTCTTTTAACCGGTACAGCGGAATATCTTCTCGCTAAATTTTCCGTAATTAATTTAGGTATTTCAGGTTCAACAACCTCTTCTTTTATGTTGAAGCTTTCTATACCCATCTGGTTTTCAAGTACGTTCATTACTTCATTTTCTGAAGCCCAACCGTAATCTATAATAATTTCACCAAGTTTTTTTCCTGATTGCTTTTGGGTTTCTAAAGCCTGACGTAGCTGTTTTTGAGTTATTTTACCTGAATATACTAAAAGTTCTCCTAATTTCATTCCGCTTTCTTTGTCCGCCATATAACCACCACTCTTTATTTTTTATACGTATTGCAAATATATATATATTAATAATACCATATAATGTTAAAAAATCAATAAAAATAGGTTGCAGAATTAATTTAATTAACTCAACAACCTTTATTTTTAAATAGTTTTAATTAGGGATTTAATCTTTGTTACCATAATATCTATTGCAACTAAATTATGACCACCTTCTGGAATAATTATGTCGGCGTATTTTTTGCTTGGCTCTATAAACTGCTCGTGAGCAGGTCTTACAGTCTCTAAATACTGGTTTAGTACGGACTCTAAGGTTCTTCCTCTATCGTTTATATCTCTAACGATTCTTCTAACCAGTCGTATGTCAGAATCTGTATCTACAAATATTTTAATATCAAGTAGATCTCTAAGTCTTTCGTCGTAGAAAATAAGGATACCTTCAAGAATGATAATATCTTTAGGTTTTACTAATTCTCTTTCCTCTTTTCTATTGTGAATAGAATAGTCGTAGGTTGGTTTTTCTATATCTTCCCATTTTGCAAGCTGCTCTAAATGTTCTACAAGTAAATCGTTGTCGAAAGCAAAGGGATGATCATAGTTTGTTTTACATCTTTCTTCATAGGAAAGATGACTTTGGTCCTTGTAGTAGGAATCCTGCTCTATTACGAGAACACTTTTTTTAGGTATATCTGTTTTTATTTTGTTTACTATAGTTGTTTTCCCGGAGCCTGAGCCTCCTGTTATTCCAATAAAAATAGGTCTATCCATAATTAAAT
>CAZNLP010000264.1:0-1735 GCA_964574015.1 uncultured Clostridia bacterium
ACTCACAAAATGGCAGAAGCGAATAAAGCCTTTGCTACTTTCAGGTGGTAAAATATAACGAAAGCAGATAGGAGGAAAATTGTGAGAGAATATCCTTTAGAAAGAACAAGGAATATTGGAATAATGGCCCATATAGATGCAGGTAAAACAACTTGTACTGAAAGAATCCTATACTATACAGGAAGAATTCATAAAGTTGGAGAAACCCACGAAGGTGCATCTCAAATGGACTGGATGGAACAAGAGCAGGAAAGAGGAATAACAATAACTTCCGCTGCAACCACTTGTTATTGGAAAAGTAATAGAATAAATATAATAGATACACCAGGACACGTTGATTTCACAGTTGAAGTAGAAAGATCTCTAAGAGTTTTAGATGGTTCAGTGGCTATATTTGATGCAAAAAATGGAGTTGAACCTCAATCAGAGACAGTTTGGAGACAGGCAGATAGATACAATGTACCTAGAATATGTTTTGTTAACAAAATGGACAAGACAGGAGCAAATTTTTATTATTCAGTAGATACAATGGTTGAAAGGTTGAAAGCAAATGTAGTACCTATCCAGATACCAATAGGGGCAAGTGATGATTTCACAGGAATCATCGATCTTGTAGAAATGAATGCAAGAATATATAAAGATGAATTAGGTAATGATGTAGAAATAACAGAAATACCTGACGAATATAAAGAAAAAGCAGATGAATATAGAGAAAAACTTCTAGAATCAGTAGCTGATCACAACGACAAGCTGCTAGAAAAATTCTTAGAAGGAGAAACAATAGAACCGGAAGAACTAAAAAAAGCAATAAGAAAAGCAACTTTATCAGTTGATATAATTCCTGTTTTATGCGGGTCAGCGTATAAAAATAAAGGTGTGCAGTTGTTGTTGAATGCAATAATTGACTACATGCCGGCACCTACAGACGTAGCAGCTATAAAAGGAGTTTCCATGGATGGAGAAACTGTAATGTCCAGGAAGTCTTCAGATGAAGAACCTTTTGCAGCTTTAGCATTTAAAGTAATGTCTGATCCATATGTAGGTAAGCTTACATTCTTTAGAGTTTACTCTGGAGTAATTGAATCCGGTAGTTACGTTCTTAATTCTACAAAGAATAAGAAAGAAAGAGTTGGAAGAATACTTCAGATGCATGCAAATTCAAGACAAGACAGAGATGAAGTATATGCTGGCGATATAGCTGCAGTAGTTGGTTTTAAACAAACTACTACAGGAGATACTATATGCGATGTAGACAATCCAATCATACTTGAGTCAATGGATTTTCCTGAACCGGTTATAGAAGTTGCAATAGAACCTAAAACTAAGGCAGGACAGGAAAAAATGATTGTTGGACTTATGAAATTAGCTGAAGAAGATCCAACATTTAAAACTTACTCAAATGATGAAACAGGACAAACTATTATAGCTGGTATGGGAGAATTACATCTTGAAATAATAGTAGATAGATTATTAAGAGAGTTTAAAGTTGAAGCAAATGTAGGTAAACCACAAGTTTCATATAAAGAAACTATAACTTCAACTGCTGATGTAAATGTTAAATATGCAAAGCAGTCTGGTGGTAGAGGACAGTATGGACATGTTAAAATAATCATGGAACCTCTAGAACCAGGAGAAGGATTTGTATTTGAAAACAAAGTAACAGGTGGAGCTATACCTAAGGAATATATACCAAAGGTTGAAGAAGGAATAAAAGAAGCAGCTGAAAATGGAGTTT
>CAZNLP010000265.1:0-1723 GCA_964574015.1 uncultured Clostridia bacterium
AAAAATATAGGTTTTTTATTCATGTGTTTAAGAGATTAGTTTTCAAATAAAAAAAATTGCAGAGATTGTTAAACTACCTCTGCAACTTAATAAATTTTAAAATTATCTATTACTGCCTATATTGGTTCTCCTAGCATCAGTATTATCCGTTTGATTTCTGTATTTTATTTCTATCTGTAAATTGTCTAAAACTCTAAAGTGAAGAATAGCAGGCACTCCTTCTGAAAAGTACACAGGTAGATTGTCTTCCACTATCATTAATATATATCTGCCTTCTGTTAAAGTTGGACAATTTCTGCCTTTAAGGTTATATTTGTAGTACCCACCTTCACCATTTTCAAAATTACTCTTTGAATGTTTTCCATTACCTGTACTTGTCTTAAACTCACTAGTCCCAATTTCTAATACAGGATTATTCTGGAATATTATAGCACCTACTGTTGTTAATTCTATATCTTCTTCTTCGAATATCCATATTTTAGGATACATAAGCTGTTCCATAACCCAGAATCTTATTTGGCTGCAGCTTTTATCTAAAATAAAGTTGTCTTCTGTTGGAGGTAACCATAACCCAAACAAACCAACCATTCCTTCTGGAATTATTTCATCTTTTATGAATTCTTCAAGGTTATTATTTTCTTCTCCTTGGTTTCCTTCATTTCCTTGACCAGGGTCTTCATTTCCTTGTCCTGGATTCTCTTCATCATTCCCTTGTCCAGGATCATCCTTTCCGCTTTCTTCTTCATTTCCTTGTCCTGGATTTGGATTACCCTGCTGTCCGTCGTTTCCTTGACCTGGATTACCATCTTCAAAAATAGGAAACTCAATAATCAATTCTTCTAATACCGTTTCATGAATTTCTTCTCCAAATACTGTGAACAGTACTTCTTGTCCTTCAATATTATCAGGATTTTCTATCTGAACATTGAATTCTAGAAGAAAATCATCATTAAAAATCCACTCTTCAGTTGCAGGTAAGCATTCAGCTTCATATGTTGTTGATACTGCAACTACATCTGAAGTAACAAATGCATCTTTATTCGTTTCATTTTTTTCTAAATTTAATCCATGTGTGTCAAATTCATAACCGATCTTTCCGTTACTTACTTCGTAAGGAACTAGAAGTCTCAACTTTTCAACTTCATCTAAATATTCCCTATCTAAGTCTTCGCAGCTGAAATCTAAGCATATTGTTTCTGTTTCTTCTTCTAAATCTTCACTTAAAGTTGTGTAAATTATATCTTTGAATTCTTTTAATAGTATAAAATTTTCTTCATCTATAGAATATCCGAGCTGTATCACCAGTTTGTCAGATGCATCTAAACTTAATTCAGCTGTAACTTCAATAGTAAGTTCATCTTTTGTCGCTTCTCGATTTCCTTCAACTTCCAAGTCTGTATAGAAGTCTTCATCAATTGATTGCCAATGAGTAAAACTACCATTTAAAGTCCATTGATATTCTAATATTTCTTCTGCATCAACACTTGTTACATTAATATAAGGTTTTTCATTTCCACCGCTTTCACTTCCACCGCTGTCATTACTTCCTTCTTGTGCGAAAATACTCAATGGTATTAAAGAAAGAATTAACACAGCAACTAAAAATAAGTATAGGATTTTTCTTTTACCAAGCATTGTACTACCTCCTTTTATTTATCTAAATATTCTGCTATTATTTTTATAAACTCACAGCGTCTAACATTGTTTCTTACTTTAAATGTAC
>CAZNLP010000266.1:0-1714 GCA_964574015.1 uncultured Clostridia bacterium
TTTTTCTACTCCACCGCTTATTATTCCTCCTATATCTACAGGACGAAGTTTGTGCTTGGATGGTACTATCATTTCTCCCGCTACTATATCTTCTCCTATCTGTCTAACATGCTGCCATGGAAAAGCAGGGACAATAATTTCTACTGTATTTTCGTCTATTTCTACTACATCTTCTATCATTATCACACTGTTGAAAGGTTCTCTTATAGGATCTCCCGTGTCTATTATTTTGTAATCTTCATCTCTTTTCAGTCTTACAGGATTTGTTTCTGCAGCCTCTATAGTTTTTTTATATTTAACCGCAATGCCGTCCATAGCAGAGGCATTGTAATTTGGAGAAGAGTATTTAGCAAAAACTCCCTCCCAAGTTATCCTTCCATAACTTTCCCAGGGCTTTACGTACTGCCACTTAGGTTTATCATTTATATTTAATTTTTCTGAATACATTTTGATGGCTTCTTTTATATCTGTATTACCTATATATACATTCCTTTTATTATCTTCTTTCATAATATATCCTTTCAAATTAATATTATCTTTCTTTTATCACCTTTAGATATACCTTCTTCTTCTATTTCCATTTTCAATAGCCCATCAGCTTTAACAATTGTAGAAATAGATGCGGACTTTCCTAGTATAGGTTTAAAGTAATTTTTCCCGTCTCTTTTTTCAATTTTGACAGCCTGATATGTTTCTCGTCCTGGAGTAGAATGTATATTCTGATCACAGTAGGCTTCTACAACTACCTCATCCCTATGGTTTTTATTTAGAAGTATGTTGAAAAGTTCTTTTCCAAATACACTGAAAACTATGACCGATGATAATGGATGTCCTGGTAATCCTATAAAGGCAGTGTAATCACTGTATGAAATAATTGTAGGTTTCCCCGGCTTAATAGCTGCTCCCTCTACAAAAACTCCCGGTTCTCCAAGATTGTCTAAAACCTTAGCTGTATTATCTTTTACTCCGACTGAACTACCACCGGAGATTATTACAATATCTGAAATTTCTCCATATTTTTCTACTGCTTCTTTTAAACTTTGATAGTTATCTTTAACTATAGATGTATTTATTACTTTTCCACCGAGTTCTTTGATGGCTCCCATAATAGTATAAGTATTAATGTCTCTTATCTGCCCTTCTTTTATATCTTCATAAGGAGGAACAAGTTCATCTCCTGTGGATATTATGCTTACATTAGGTTTTTTGTACACATCTATTTCCCATATCCCCTGAGCACTTAGAACTCCTAAATCATAGGATTTTATCTTTCTTCCTTTTTCTAGAAGGATTTCGTCTTTTCTCATGTCTTCACCGATTTTTATAATGTTTTCTCCTTCTCCTAAAGGTTTATAAACACCTATAGTTTCTTCGTCAATTTTTTCCGTATGTTCTATCATAACCATAGCATTACATCCTAAAGGCAGCTTTCCTCCTGTAGGTACATACACGCACTGGTCGTAATCTAGTACAATGTCTGTATCTTTTCCCATTTCTACTTCCCCAATATAATTTAAAAAAGCTGGAATGCTTTCTGAGGCTCCGTATACATCTGAGGCTTTTACAGCATATCCATCAACTGTAGATTTATCAAAATCCGGGATATTCACTTTTCCTTTTATATCACTGTATAAGTATCTATTTAATGCACTTTCTATATTAACTGTTTCTTTTTCTATTTTAATATTTTTGAAATATTTATTCATTTCTTCTT
>CAZNLP010000267.1:0-1702 GCA_964574015.1 uncultured Clostridia bacterium
TTTCTCTCCCTCACAGCTGTTTATTTATCATTTGTTGATGATTATATATCTAATTTCCCAATATGTCAATGGTAAATTTTACATTTTATACATTATTTTGTATACAGTATACTCGTTTGGCTAATTATTAGTTTATTTGAAGTAGCTTTCTAAATCAAAGGATGAATAAATTCCCTTTTCTGTAACAACACCGTTGACCATAGATGGAGGTGTTATATCAAAAGCAGGATAATATCCTTTAACTCCTTTCATCGCTGTTCTTCTTCCCATAGCATGTAGTACGAATTCAGGATCTCTTTCTTCAATATTCACTGAGTCTATATTTGGATGTTTTTTATCTGGTGCTCCCGTTACCAAATAAGGTACTCCGTAGTAGTTTGCTGATAAAGCTATTTGGAAGGTTCCTATCTTATTAACAACATGTCCGTCTAAGGTTATAACATCCGCAGCAGATGTAAATACATCTATATTTTGCTTTTTCATTACATAACCAGGCATGTTATCAGTAATTACTGTAACATCTCCGTCCATATCTTTAATAACACTGGCTGTAAGTCTTGCTCCCTGCAGATAAGGCCTTGTTTCAGGACAGAAAAATTTTATATCCTTATTATTTTTTTGACACTCGTATACCATAAATCCAACTACAGTTTCTCCAAAGCACTGGGTCATTACAGCACCCTTTTCAGGAAATTTATCAACTAAATGTTTTCCGGTTTTAGAAATTCTTTCATATTTTTTATTTGTATTTTCAACAACTCTTTTAAATATTTCTTCATCAGCTTTTTTTCCAGATTTAGCAGCTTTTTTAGCAACATCATATAGTTCATTTACTATTTTAACCATTTTTTCACTTGTAGTCGGTCTTGCATGGGATAATCTGTAAGCTGACTCTTTCATGTATTTAAGAAAGTCTTTTTCCTTTTTATCCTGACCTTCCTTAGCTGCTAAGGCCATACCCATACCGGCAGCAAGAAATGGACCACCGCTTTGAGTAACCATATCGGTTATTGCCTGGGCTACTTCTCTATGATTTTCACATACTACATATGAAACTTCATTAGGATATACCCTTCTATCTAATATTTTAACCATTCCAGTTTCGTACCATGCAACATTTTCATACTGAAGCATAAAAGCTAAATCTTTATCTGCTCTTTTCATTTACAGCTCCTTATCTACAACTTTATCAAAAATATTTAAATAATCTTTTCCTCTACTTAATTCTTGTCTATTAAGTATGAACTTTTTAGCAATCTTTACAGCTATTCTTTCTGCTTTCGCTTTAACCTCATCATTTTTAATACTTTCTACATCATCTACCTTAGCCGAACCAACTATTCTACGTATAATTTCAAGTCCCGTAGTACCGGCAGCATATGTCATGATTTGATCTACATACCATTTTGAAAAATTTTCAGTCTGAGACATTTTTTCTTTTTTGTTTTCTTCTATATAATCTAAGGATTTTTCTTGAAATTTATCTACTACTTCCTCTATAGTTTTTCTAATCCATAATTCAAAATCCTTGTTGTTTTTATAATCCTCCTTCAGCACCATCAGTCTTATATATGGGAAAAATAAGTTGGCAATTATATTACCCACATCGTATCCTATAGGTCCATAGAAGGCAAATTCAGAGTCAATTATCTTAATAATATCCTCTTTAATAAAAATCGATCCTGTATGTAAATCTCCGTGA
>CAZNLP010000268.1:0-1695 GCA_964574015.1 uncultured Clostridia bacterium
CCAATAATCACTCCTTTCCTATTAACCAGCAGTCTTACCAGCTTTTCTTCTGATATGCTCGCCTTCATATTTAATTCCTTTACCTTTATACGGTTCAGGTTTTCTCCAGTCTCTTATAACAGCTGTATAATTTCCAACTTGTTGCTTATCAATTCCTGTAACTGTTATAATATTCTTTTCTACATTTGTTTCTATTCCATCTGGGTCTTCCATCTCTACTGGATGAGAAAATCCTAAGTTCAAAACAAGTTTATTGCCTTTTTTCTCAGCTTTATATCCTACTCCAACTATTTCTAGTTTTTTAGTATAACCTTGAGTTACTCCTTCTACCATAGAATCTATTAGGGATCTAGTTAATCCATGTAATGATTTATGCTGTCTGTTATCAGAAGGTCTTTCAACTATTATTGAAGAATCTTCTTTTTTAATAGTTAGTTCTTTAACCATCTGTTTCTTTAAAGTACCTTTAGGTCCCTTAATTTCTACAACATTATCACTAAGTAGATTTACTTCTACTCCCTTTGGTAACTCGATAGGTTTAAATCCAATCCTTGACATTTTTGCACCTCCTAAAGTTTACCATACGTAGCAGATTACTTCTCCACCAGTACCTTCTTCTCTCGCTTTTTTATCGGTAGATACACCTTGCGATGTTGAAATAATTGCTATCCCTAATCCACCTAATACTTTTGGTATTTCATTATTTTTTACATAAACTCTAAGCCCAGGCTTAGATATTCTTTTTATTCCTGTTATTACTCTGTCTTTATTGTCAGTGTACTTAAGATGTACTCTTATTATACCTTGTTTTCCATCATCTATAACATCATAACTTTTGATATATCCTTCTTCTGTCAAAATATTAGCTATTTCTTTTTTTACATTTGAAGCTGGAATATCAACAGAGTCTTTCTTTACATGATTTCCATTTCTTATTCTTGTTAACATATCAGCAATCGGATCTGTCATTACCATATATGTTACCTCCTTCCATTCTCACATTTTATTACCAGCTTGCTTTACGTACTCCTGGTATTTGACCTTTGTATGCAAGTTCTCTAAAACATATTCTACATATGCCAAATTTTCTTAAATAACCATGAGGTCTGCCGCAAATCTTACATCTTGAATATTCTCTTGTGCTAAACTTCTTTTTTCTTTTTTGCTTAACTATCATTGATTTTTTAGCCAATTTTGTTAAACCTCCTTACTTTTTAAAAGGCATTCCCATTAAACTTAATAATTCTCTTGCCTCTTCATCAGTTTCTGCTGTTGTAGTAAAAACAACATTCATTCCTCTTATAGTTTCAATATCATCATATTTGATTTCAGGGAATATAAGCTGTTCTTTAACTCCAACTGAATAATTTCCTCTTCCATCAAATGCAGTTTTTGATATACCTCTAAAGTCTCTAACTCTTGGTAAGGCAAGGCTAATGAACTTATCCATAAAATCGTACATTTTTCCTTTTCTTAATACAACCTTGCATCCAATCGGCATTCCTTCTCTTATCTTGAAGTTAGATACTGATTTCTTTGCTTTTGTTATAACCGGCTTTTGCCCAGCTATTGTAGTCATTTCTTCAACTGCTTTTTCAAGAGCTTTTATATTATCTTTAGCTTCTCCAACTCCCATATTTAAAACTATTTTTTCTATTTTTGGAACCTGCATTGGACTATCGTATCCAAACTTTT
>CAZNLP010000269.1:0-1622 GCA_964574015.1 uncultured Clostridia bacterium
TAAAAATAACTAAGGAAGAGCATTTGCTCTTCCTTAAAATATTTTTGGAATAAATATAATCAAACCTATTACTACTGCAAATATTGATACTGCTAAAACACCACCGGCAGCTGTATCCTTTGCATGTTTTGCAGTTTTTCGATATTCTTCTGTTACCAAATTTACAACCTCTTCTAAGGCTGTATTTATAATCTCCATACCTATTACCATAGCTGATATAAGTAGTAAAATCAACCATTCAAATTTTGATATATTTAAAATATAACCCAGCAAAAAAGCTAAAATCATAATTGCAATCTGTATCTTTATATTTCTCTGAGTTTTTAAAGTGTAAAAAATTCCGGAAAAAGCATATCTTATAGAATCCCTAGTTTTTCTCATAAATATCCCTCATTTAATAAGTATACTTAAATAATATAAATAAAAACAAAAAGTGTCAACAAAAAAACTGCAACCTTTTTAGATTGCAGCTCTTTATATTTTAAATTATACTATAGGATTCATATCCTCATCTAACCATCTTGCATCCTTGTCTAAATCTCTTAAGAATACCTTTCCGGCATCTTCTTCATATTTGTTTTGATGGAACTTAAATATCATTTTGTCATCGTGAACTCCAAATATCTCTACCTTTCCTCTCGGATGAGACATTGCATATCTAAATCCTTTACTCATACCGTTTAGCTTCTTTTTAGCTTCCTCAACTATCTGTACACCTTCGTAAAGAGTAGTTTGGAAGTGGTTCTTAACAAATTTAACCGGTCTACACTGAAATACATAGTAAGGATGTACTCCTACAGCTACAAGTTTGTTCAGTAGTTCTGCTAAATCTTCAGGGTCGTCGTTTATTCCCTTAAGAAGTACAGTCTGATTTCTAACGGTTACACCTGCTTCATTTAAAGCTTCGATAGATTTCATAGCTTCTTCTGTAATTTCTTTAACATGATTAAACTGAGTTACTACTATTATTTCTTTTTTATGACGGTATTTATTAAGCATCTCAAGTAGGTCATCATCCATGAATATTCTATGAGGAAATACTACAGGCACTCTTGTACCAAATCTGATAAAATCTAAATGCTCTATGTCGCTTAGATTTTTCAAATATTCTTCTATAACTTCATTTGATAATGTAAAGGAATCACCGCCTGTAATTAGAACGTTGTTTATTTCTTTATGATCCTTAACGTACTGAACTGACTCCTCCATACGGCTCATTATTTCCTCAGTAGAATATCCAACCATTCTCTTTCTGAAACAATGTCTGCAGTACATGTAACAGACATTTGTACAAAGTACCAATGCTGTAGTGTTGTATTTATGCTGTAATCCAGGCATCTTTGTATTTGATGCTTCTCCACTGGTGTCGTAGTCACCAGATTTATCCAACTCTCCAATGGAAGGTACTGATAGTTTTCTTATTGGATCATTTTTATCAGTCCAGTCAATTAGATCGTAATAATATCTAGTAATTCTCATAGGATGTCTTTGAGCGATAGCTTTTAGGCTATCTCTTTCTTCTTCAGTCATGTTCATGTTGTTTTCAAGCTCTTCAATGCTGACGATATTGTCTTTTAAATAATCTTTCCAAGACATCAATTCTCACTCCTCTTTTTTTGCAT
>CAZNLP010000270.1:0-1574 GCA_964574015.1 uncultured Clostridia bacterium
TATCTTAATAATATCCTCTTTAATAAAAATCGATCCTGTATGTAAATCTCCGTGAATGAGGGCCTGAGCATTAGTCATAAACTCGTATTTTAGTTTAGCAACTTCCAAGTTTACATTCTCATCACTATACAGCATATCTTCAACAAATTTTTGATTTTCTAAGGTTACTTTGTTTTCCTTATGTCCTTTAAAGGGTTGACTGAAAACAAGTCTTTCACTTATATCGCACATTTCCGGGTTAATAAATTGTTTTACTCGGTTCTTTTTCTCAATTTGTTCTAAAACAACATCTGTTGTTGGTAGAGTAGTTTTTACAAGAAAGTCTGTTATATTTTCCGAAAATCCCTCCCATACATTATAATTAACAAGAGTATCCCTCATGATTTCATAATCTGAAAGGTCTTCCATAACAATACAACTCATATCACTGTCGTAAAAGTACACTTTTGGTACCATTCCCGTTGCAAGTTTTTCCTCAAGCATTAATGCTTCAGCTTCTATTCTTATACGATCTCTATCTAAATCTCTTCCGCTACTTCTAAGCTTATTGTCCGCCTGTTTTAATATTACAGAACTTCTATCCTCACCGACAATTCTATAGATATAATTTATATTCCCATTCCCTACTTCCTCAGATTTGATTTCTTCATCAATTCCAAAGATATCCATTTTTTCTCTTACATACTTAATACTATCTGTTTCGTTCAATTTTCTATATTTACTAAACATAGCTCCTCCACAAAGCTTTATTTTAATTTAATTTAATTAAGCTAATCATATCAAAAAATCTCAAAATTATAAAGTTATTAAAAAGGTATTAAAAAACCTCTCAGCTTAAAAACTGAGAGGCATGCAAATTATCTTTTATTCAATTAAACCTTTTTCTCTTAAGAATTCTTCAGCAGCGTCTTCAGGATTCATTCCTTCTTCTCCTACTTTATAATTAAGTTGCTGCATATCCTCATCTGTAGCTACTTGACTTAATTCATTAAGTGCTTCTACTACTTCAGGATATTCATTGTATATTTCTTCCGTTACCACCGGTGCTGCATAATAAGGTGGGAAGAACTGTTTGTCATCTTCAAGTACTTTAAGATCGTAAACTAAAATCTTACCATCTGTACTAAAAGCATCTATTACATCTACCTTTTTTTCTTCTACTGCATTATATCTTAAACCAGGGTCTAAAGCTGTTACATCTTCAAACTCAAATCCACCGTAGTGTTCTTTGACTCCTTCTAGTCCGTCTTTACGTTCTATAAATTCCATTACAGCCCCTAGTACCAGTTCATCTGATACTTCGGCTAAATCAGAAATTGTTTCTAAGTTGTATTCTTCTGCAACTTCCGGACGAACGCTAAAGGTATAAGTATTGTTGAATCCCAATTCATCCAACCAGTAAAGGTTAAATTCTTCTTTAAAATTTTTCTTTACAAACTCGTATACGTCTTGAGGATCTTTTAATCCCGACTCATTTAACTGAGCTGCGTATGCCGTTCCGGTATATTCTCCGTAAAGATCTACTTCTCCTTCTTGTAGAGCTCCAAATACAATACTTGTAGATCCAAATTCTG
>CAZNLP010000271.1:0-1556 GCA_964574015.1 uncultured Clostridia bacterium
TTAATACTAATTGAAACAATGTCCGACCTATATGAGGTTAAAGCGGCTGTATTAGCAGCTAAGGAAAACAGCAATCTTCCTGTTTTTTGCACGATGACTTATCACGATGATAATAGGACTTTTTCCGGTACAGATGTATTAACTATGGTTTCTGTAGTAGAAGGATTGGGAGTAGATGTACTCGGAGTGAATTGTTCTAAAGGACCGGGAGAAATCCAACCTATAGTTGACGAACTGGTTAAGTATTCCCATATACCAGTGATGGTTCAAGCAAATGCGGGAAATCCTAAGGTAAAAAATGATGAGGTTTACTACGACTTCGACAAAAATCTTTACAGTGATGAAGTAGTAAAAATGACGGAAAAAGGAATAAGTATAGTTGGAGGTTGCTGTGGAACAACTCCTGAATATATAAGTAGTATAATGAAGAAGCTAAAAAACAAGAAACCAAACAGGTTAAAAAATAAATTCACTACATCAACTTCTTCATCTACAAAAACCGTTATAATAGGTGATGAAGTAAGAGTAATAGGAGAGAGAATAAACCCAACCGGTAAAAAAAGGCTAAAAAAAGCTCTTAGATCAAATGAGATAGATTATATAATTAAAGAAGCGGTAAATCAGCAGGAAGCTGGTGCTGATATCTTAGATGTAAATATAGGCCTTCCGGATATAGATGAAAAATCTATGATGAAAAAGGTAGTAGAAGAGCTTCAAAGTATAACATCTCTTCCACTACAGATAGATAGTTCAAATGAAGAGGTCATAGAAGAAGCTGTAAGAATGTACAACGGTAAACCTATAATAAACTCGGTAAATGGAAAAGAAAACAGTATGAACAAGATTCTACCTATAGCTAAAAAATATGGAGCTTTAGTGGTGTCATTAACCTTAGACGAAGAAGGAATACCGAAAACTGCAGAAAAAAGATTCGAAATTGCAGAAAAAATTATAAAAAAAGCAAAATACTACGGAATACCTGAAGAAAATCTTCTTGTAGATCCACTGGTACTTACAGCATCAGCAGAGCAGGAAAATGTAATGGAAACCTTAAAAGCTATCCCTATGATAAAAGCAAAGTACAACGTAAAAATAGTTTTAGGTACAAGCAATGTATCCTTTGGTTTGCCAAACAGGGATATTATAAATAGAACTTACTTAGCTATGGCTTTAAGCTACGGACTGGATGCACCTATTACAGATCCTACAAATAAAACTCTACTTGAAGTTATTAATGCTTTTAAAGTTCTATCTAATCAAGATAGAGATAGTAAAGAATATATAAAAGCCTACGGTGGTACTGTAGAAGAAGTTAAAGAAATTAATGCAGAATCTATGGACTTAAAAGAAGTAATAATAAAAGGATTGAAAGATGAAGCCAAACAACAAACTGAAGAGCTTCTAAAAAATACTGATTCTATAGACATAGTAAATAAATTCATGATTCCTGCATTAGATATTGTAGGAGAAAGATATGAAAAGCATGAAATATTTCTGCCTCAACTGATAAGAAGTGCAGAAACTTCTAAGGTTGTATTTGAAGTTATAAAAAAAGA
>CAZNLP010000272.1:0-1509 GCA_964574015.1 uncultured Clostridia bacterium
AAGAGTTGTATATAAATTCCGGGTGATTTTTGTCTAAGTAGTGATTGATACTGTGGCTGTAAAATTCTTTGAATTTTTTACGGGCTTCTTTTTCTCCTCCTTTAAATATTTTAGAAGGTTTAATACTTTTATCTATATTTAGTTTTTTTACAAATTTAATAGGGTCTACTATTTCTTCTAAATCACTATTTAACTCTAAATTAAAGCTGTTGATTTCCGGTATAATATGTTCCATTTCAACTGCATAATCATCGAGTTTTTTCATTATCTTTGGTCTAATAGTTCGAGCGGCGTATTCTTCCTTGTCTGATACTTCTTCAACAGGCACTAATACATCGCTTTCAACCATCATTATATTTTCCAGCCCTGTTTTTTCAGATTCTTTAATTACCTTATTTCTCCAATCTCTTTGTACTCTAAGATAACCTTTATCGAGAACTAAATAAGCTGCATTTTTCATAAGTTCTATGCAACCTTTTTCAGGAGAAGTATTGTATATTACAAACTTGACTCCCATTTTATTAAATTCTGATTTTAAATAGTCTAAACCTTCAGCCATGAAGGTGTAATGTCTTAGATTTCCATCGGGGAAGTCATCTGTTAATCCAAAATAAACCAGTAAAGGAATATTGTGAAGATTAGATAAAATTACAGCTGCATTTAATGCATGATTATAATTTATACGCTGTGATTGCTGCATCCAGTATAGTATATAGTCACCTTTTATGGTTTTATTCTTTTTTATATGCTTGATTCTACCTTTATTCATTACTTCACCTTCTTTGGGGTTAACAGTTCCAAACCTTCATTTATCATTGAAATTTCTATAGGTGCTTTAAATCCGTATTCTCCATCTAAGTCAATTACTAAGTCGCTGGCTGAATCTATTTTTACTTTTTTTGATTTAAAATAGTGGACCTTTTTATGATGTATATGATCACCACTTAAAAGCCTTGTGAATATATTTAGTAGTTCAAAAGGTGGACTGTGTTCTATTACCAAAACATCAAAAAAACCATCGTTGTATTTAGCATCCGGTGAAAACTTTTTAAATCCGCCTATACTTGGAGTATTGCTTACTAAAAAAACAAGAGCATCAAGTTCTAATGTTCTTTCTTCAGTAGTAACCTTTATCTTATATGATTTTTCGATTTGATGAGGAATTTCAACGGCTGCTTTTAAGTAGTATGAGTACTTACCTAGTACTGTCTTTGTTTCACTGGGTACATCGTATGGGATGTTTGTAAAAGCACCTCCTGAAGCTACATTTATAAAATAAATATCATTCGCCTTACCTACATCTACTTTTTGATATGTTTGAGCTTCAAGTAGTTTAGTAAACCCATGTACCGAAGTAGGTATTTCCATATAAGTTGCAAAATCGTTAACAGTACCTGATGGAAGGACTGCAAGCTTTGATTTGCAGGTAGAATTCATTATACCGTTTACTACTTCATTTATAGTACCATCTCCACCACAGGCAATTATTAATTCATAACCTTCGCTGCA